>JBILTQ010000324.1:0-6393 GCA_044371435.1 Pirellulaceae bacterium
GCTCCCCACCCCGCGAAATTCTTGCAAATCGCCGTCGGACTCCGAGGGGCGGTTTTTCTTACCGCGGAAGCAAAGTCCAGCAACCCTCGAAGCATGGCTCATAAGGTAGCGGAAATGGCGGGATGAGTTCGGATTGCACAGAAAACGCCAGCTGCTGGTGGGTGGGAATGGGTAAAATAGGGGAATTTTAGCGCAAGGGGCTTTTAGGGTGGCGGCTGTCAGCTAAACTGTGAGCGTCTATTCGGTGGAAAGTTGTTGAGCTTGACTTTTGAGCCGCACCACTTCTGGTGACTTCTCGGCAAGTTCGTCATCCCCGCATGTTGATCATCTAGAGCTTTTCCAGGGTCATCGACGAACCGTTCCCGGTCCTCTTCCGGTATTCGATTCTTGCTGCCCCTGATTTCGAAGTTGTTGTGGAATTGTGGCCTAGTGGCCGAGTTTGTTACCTTGAGGAGACTGCGATGAAGTTTCGTTTGTTTTACTGTTTAGGGCTGGCCACGATGCTGTCGGCGTCCAGCCAAGCAGCCGATTGCGGCTGCAACGTGGGTTCGGCTGCGGTGAGCAGCGGAACCGTGGTCGGCGGCGGCTGCGGCTGCGGTGATGCAAGTGGCGCAGCAGGTGGTGCTGCCGGTGGTTGCGGGGTTGAGGTTACCTACGTCGAAAAGACGATTATGGTTCCCCAGCAAGTGACCGAGAAGCGAAGCGTCAACAAGACGATGTATCGCGACGAAGAGAAGACCCGCACTTACACCGTCACCAAGCAAGTACCGCGGACGGAAACCAAGACCCGAGAAGTCACGGTGATGGTCGCCACTCCAAAGACTCGCACCGAGACCTACAACGTTACCGTCCCGGTGACCAAGCAAGAAACCCAGACCTACCAGGTCAGCGTTCCGAAGACCGTCACTGAAGAAGTTCCCTACACGGTGAACAAGGTGGTCTACGACGATAAGGAAGAAACCTACACCGTTCAAGTTGCTTCGACCGTGGTCGAGCAAGTTCCTTACACCGTCCAAGTTCCGGTCTACACCGACGAAGTCCAGACCTACACCGTCAACGTTCCCAAGACCGTTACGGAAGAAGTCGCCTACACCGTTCAGGTTCCGGTCTACACCGATGAGCAGGTGCCTTACACCGTTCAGGTTCCGGTCACCACCGAAGTTGAAGAAAGCTACACCGTCAAGGTTCCTTACACCGAGCAACGCACCGGAACTCGGAATGTTTGCCGTCGCGTTCCCGTGACGACCATGAAGACCGTCTCCAAGGACCTGGGTTCGTACCAGACCGTGATGGAAGAAGTCGCCGTGGCTTCGGCTTGCGGATCGGCTGCCGGTAACGGCTGCGGTGCTGCTGCTGGTTGCGGCGCGGCTGCCGGTTGCGGTTGTGCTTCGAGCTGTGGCGGTTGCAGCAGTGGCTGTGCAGCCCCGGCTGCTGACTGTGGTTGTGGCGCTGCTGCCGGCGATGCCAGCGGCTGTGCCGCTCCAGCGACCCGCACTGTTTGTCGCAAGGTTTGGGTGCCGAACGTTGTGACGGAAGAAGTTCCGGTCACTACCTACACCAACGAGCAGGTTCAAGAGCCTTACACCTATACCGTGTCGCTCTGCAGGGACGAAGTTCGTACCCGCAAGGTTCCAAAGACCACCTACACCACCGAGCAACGCACTCGTACCGTCAAGAAGTGCTCGATGAGCACCGAGCAACGCACGCGGACCGTGAACAAGTGCGTGATGGTTCCTGAGACCCGTACTCGCACTGTCAAGAAGTGCAGCTACAACACTGAGACCCGGACCCGTCCGGTGTCGAAGTGCGTCTATAACACCGAAAGCCGTACTCGTACGGTGCAGGTTCCTCGCACCGTTCAGGGAACCATGACCCGCACGGTTAGCAAGGTTGTTAACGAAATGGAAACTCGGACTCGTACCGTCAACAAGGTTGAGCACGTCACCGAGACCAAGACTCGTGAAGTCAGCTACACCGAAATGGTTCCGACCACCAAGACCGAGAGCTACAACGTGACGGTCATGGATACGGTCAGCGAAGAGAAGACCGATACCTACAAGGTTTCCGTCCCCTACACCGTGACGGAAGAAGTTGACGTGACCGTCTGCCGGATGGTTCCTCAGACCGTTACCGTTCCTGTGACCACCTCGGGTTGCGGTAGCTATAGCACTCCAGTGAGCGGTGCCGCTTGCGGCAGTGCAGCTGGTGCTTGCGGCAGTGCAGCTGGTGCCTGCGGCAGTGCAGCCGGCTGCGGTTGCAGTGCCCCAGCCGCTTCTTGTGGTTGCGGTTCGTAATCGCTCGTGAGCGACGACCGGCTGTTCTTTTGACCAGTCGGCCATAAAATGGAACGGCCGGTGACTCCGTCACCGGCCGTTTTTTCATGGAGTAAGCTCAAGAGATGCGATGGCTGGACTTGATCCTGATATGCTTCGGCTGGCTGTTAGCCTTGCCATGGTCATCGGCGACCGCCCAGGATGTCAGGCCGCGGTCAGGCGACAGGCAAGCGGCTGATGACGCTGACGAGAAGTCGCTGCGCGTCGAAGGAAATATTGTTTTTCGAGACATCCAGGGTCAGGAATTGCTAGCAGATGTCTATCGCCCTGATAGCGAAGCCATCCTGCCCGGGGTCATCATGATTCATGGAGGAGCTTGGATTGCTGGAGACAAGTGGCATGTGGTAGACCATGCCCGCCGTTTGGCGAAAGCTGATTTCGTGGTAATGGCTATCAACTACCGTTTGTCGCCGGCCGTCCAGTGGCCAGCGCAGTGGGACGATTGCCGCGAGGCCCTCCGGTGGTTGGCCCAGCATGCCGATGATTGGAAAGTCGACAGCCAAAAGCTGGCGACCTGGGGGTATTCCGCCGGTGGGCAACTGTCGTTGATGATGGCTTTAGATCAACCTGCGGACTTGCCGCGGATCAAAGCCTGCGTGGCTGGTGGTTCACCTTGCGATCTTGCGATGATTCCAGCCAAGAGTCGAGTCTTGGCGGCCTTCCTCGGCGGGTCGCGAGAGGAGGTTCCCGAACGTTATCGGGACGCTTCTCCGATCACGCGTTTAAGCCAGGACGATCCTCCTTTATTTTTCTTTCATGGCGAACGTGATGCCTTGGTCCCTGTGGACAACGCACGGCATGCGTACCTTCAGGCCAGGCAGGTAGGAATTGCGGCGGAGTTTCTCGAGGCACCGGCGCTCGGCCACCTCATGACCTTCCTCGATGCGCGGGCTCGCGAGAAGGCGATCGATTTTCTTAGAGCCAAGTTACACGCCGGTCCGTGAACCTTCGTTTACGGCTCTTTAATGCGCGAACCTGGGGCCCTGACTGCTTGTCTTGCGCTGGAGATAGGATCAGAAGAAGCTAGCGATCATGAATGCGCGTCAATTAGAGAAACTTGGGATTCCTAATTCCTTAGCGGGCCTGGCGATTCAGGGGATTCAGCAGTTCCTGAAGCTGAACCCGACCCGACATAAGGAATTGAAGATTTTGATCAAGCAGGTCGTGGATTGTCCTGAGGACTTTCGGTCCGATCCCTGCTGGTCGTCTTTGGCTTCGGCTCTGCAAAACGAGTCTTCGGTCCCATCGACTCGACCGGCCATCGCTTATCGAACTTGGGGCGAGGAGATCGACATTGCCGCTCACTCGCAGATGCAGCAGGCTTGCCGGTTACCGGTGGCGGTAGCCGCCGCGTTGATGCCTGACGCGCACGTCGGTTACGGATTGCCGATTGGGGGTGTGCTGGCTACCGAGGGGACTGTCATTCCTTACGCAGTCGGGGTGGATATCGCCTGTCGCATGAAACTGTCGATTCTCGATATTGAACCGCAATACCTGCGGAAGCAACCGTCGCGTTTCGCAGAGGTCCTTGAGCGTGGGACGCGGTTCGGGATCGGTGCAAAGCATGAGAAGCCGCAAGATCATCCGGTGCTGGATGCAGATTGGTCGATTACCAGGATTACCCGTGAGAAGAAGGATCTGGCGCACCAGCAATTAGGCACCAGCGGATCGGGGAACCACTTTGTCGAATTTGGGACCTTGACGATCCCATCGCCACAAGCCGGATTGGAGTTGCCGGTCGGCACCTACACGGCGTTACTGAGCCACAGCGGTAGTCGCGGGACGGGGGCGTCGGTCTGCTCCGTTTACAGCGGCATCGCCCGCTCGCGATTGCCGCGAGCAGCAGCCGAGGATTTTGGGCAGTTGGCTTGGTTAACTTTGGATAGCGAGGCTGGCCAGGAGTACTGGGCGGCCATGAATTTGATGGGGGATTACGCAGCCGCAAACCATGAGGTGATCCATCGCCTGGTCGGCAAGCTCCTTGGAGCCCGGGTCTTGGCGGGGGTCGAAAACCACCATAACTTTGCCTGGAAGGAGGAGCATGCAGGCCGCGAATGGATTGTGCATCGGAAGGGGGCAACCCCGGCGGCCGTCGGTCAACTGGGAGTGATTCCCGGTTCCATGGGGACTCCCGGGTTTGTGGTAAGGGGACGCGGACAGCCAGAGAGCTTATGTTCTGCAGCCCATGGCGCCGGTCGTCGGATGAGTCGAACTGCCGCTCGCGACCAGTACCGTTGGCCAGCCGTGCGTCAGCACCTGGAGGCCCAAGGGATACGCGTCCTATCCGCAGGGGCTGACGAGGTTCCGATGGTTTACAAAGATATTCATCAGGTGATGGCAGCCCAGCAGGATCTGGTCGAGGTGGTAGCGCAATTCGATCCGTGGATTGTCAAGATGTGTGGTGATCAAAGTCGAGCCGAAGACTGAGCCTGCCCACCCTGCGCCTTGGCTGCTGGGGTTAACCAGCTGCGCGTAGAGACCCTCAGCAATCGATGCTGATCCGCGGCGACAAGCCTTGCGGTCGATGCTACCAGTGCCATCGGCTAGGGTTGGGAGACGCTGTCAGGCCGAACCGAACGCGATAGAATGTGAGGGTATAGAATTTTTGATGGTGCCGAGAGAGAGCGAATCCCATGAAACTTTGTCGATTTCAAAGGCCGGATGCCAGTTTAGGTTGGGGGACGGTGAACGCTTCAGGAATCCAGGATCTTTCCAAAGCGGACCCGACACTACCTTCTTCGATGACGGACATCATCAAGCAATGGCCAAAATTACTCCCCCGTATCCAGGGGCTGTCGATGAAGCTGGGGGTGAGTGAGGAACCGTTGCGGCTGCTCTGCCCGCTCGATCAGCCCGGGAAGCTCCTGTGCATTGGTTTGAATTACCGCGATCACGCCTTGGAAACCGGGCAGCCCATTCCTGCCGAACCGATCGTCTTTTGTAAAGCCTCGACCGCGATGATTGGTCCAGATGATGACATCTTGCTGCCCAAGGTCAGCCAGCAGGTGGATTTCGAGGCAGAATTGGTGGTGGTCCTGGGTGAAAGGGTGAGGCATGCCGACGCGGACACTGCTGCCAGAGCTATTTTTGGTTATAGCGTCGGGCATGATGTTTCGGCTCGCGACTGGCAAATCGGCAAGCCGGGCAAGCAATTCTTTCTGGGTAAGTCGTTTGATACCTTCGCACCGATCGGACCGGTGATCGCGGTCGCTAGTTCGATTCCCGATCCCATGAGCTTGCGGATTCAGTCGCGAGTGAGCGGCCTCACGATGCAGGACAGCTCGACGTCGCAGCTTATCTTTTCCCCGACGCAGTTGATTCAATACATCTCCCAGGTGATCACCCTCGACGCGGGCGATGTGATCTTTACCGGGACCCCCAGCGGCGTTGGGATGGCAAGGAAACCGCCCCGATTCCTCCAGCCTGGCGATATCGTAGAGATTGACATCGAATCGCTGGGTGTCCTACGCAACCCATGCGTGGCCGATGCCTGACCCGCTTACAATCGGATATATAGTCGACGACGATACATCCAGAAGAGGATGAGCCAGACCAAGGCGAAGGCGGTCAGGCCGATGAGGAAATTGGCCTGGTTTTTATCCAGCGGTGCCCAGACGAAGCCAAACCAATGGCGAAGACGATCGACGAAGAAAGGGACGGTAGCATAGCTCATCACGTAGGCTGCAATCGAATTGGCGCCGATCACCGTCCAGGGAAAAGCCCAGGCTTTCCAACCAGCGACGTCACAGATGAGATGGAAGCAATAGAGAAAGAGCAGGCACCACCCCCCGCTCCATAAAACCCAGGTTGGCGTCCACAATCGTTTGACGATCGGGCATAAGCCAAGATAGCTGATCAACCAGGCGGTCCCCCAGCCCAGCAGGATGGCGGCGAGGAAACGCCAACTGCGCTCGCCCAAGCTATATCCGTCACGCAACCAGCGACCCGCAATCAAACCCAAGATCATGGTGGCTAAGGTCGGGATGAAATTCAAGGTTGTATAACCACCTTCATTGGCGGTAAAAGCTTCCGCGCGCGGGAAAAGGTTTAAAAACCAGCG
>JBILTQ010000485.1:0-3662 GCA_044371435.1 Pirellulaceae bacterium
CGGTCAGGCTGGTCGAGTTGCGAATGAAGGCCGTGGCCGAACTCAAGCGGACCGAGGCAGGTTTTGTCGAACGTTTGCCGAAGACGAAAGCCCAGCTGGTGTCGACCAAGATAGCCGGTTCCGTCTATTCGCTCGACAAGTCCGACGACAAGGTAGTGGTGAAGCTCGGCGATCGTACGTTCGCCGAGTACGTGCTGAATGATCCCGCGACCAACAAGTCTTACCTCTGGCCGGTTTACGGTCCCAGCCAGCGGAGTGTCACTCGCAGTTACCCGATGCAGGTCGTCGATGGCGAGCAGCATGACCATTACCATCACCGAGGTATCTGGTTCGGTCACGAGAGTATCGGCGGCTACGATACCTGGGCCGAGGCCAAAACCTTTCAAGGCGATGAGAAAAAGAAGGCCTCGGCAGCGAGTGCCGAACGCCTTGGTAAACTTGGCCGACAGCTTCACCGCGGCTTCCGTTCGCTGACCGCGGGCACCGATCGCGCCGTGCTGGAGTCGGACGTCGATTACGTCACCGCGGACGGCAAGAAACTCCTCTCTGAAATCCGGACCCTCACCTTCCACCATGACGCTCAGTTCCGCTACATCGATTGGGACCAAACCTTTATCGCCAGCGAAGGGGATGTGGTCTTCGATGACAAAAAGGATGCCGGGCTGAGCATCCGCGTCCCGACCGCCATGGCGGTCGACAGCAAACAAGGTGGCCTCCTCTTCTCCAGCGAAGGGCTGAGGGACAAAGAGGCATGGGGAAAACGCAGTCGCTGGTGCGAGTATTACGGTACGATGGGGGGCGAACCGATGGGAATCGCTATGCTCAACCATCCCGCCAGTTTCCGATCCCCCACCACCTGGCACATCCGCACCTACGGTCTGTTCACGGCGAATCCCTTCGGCACGCTCGATCCGAGCTCGCCCAACGGCCCGTACACGCTGCCTGCCGGACAAAGCCTGCGGCTCAAGCATCGCTTCGTGCTGCATGACGGCGAATTGAGCGAAGCACAGTTGAACGAACTTTACCAGGCTTATGCTGGTGGGAAGTAAGCGAGGCTCTGCGTATGGCGCGTCCCAGCCACGCCGAGCTCCTGCAGCTCAAGCGTTGGAATACCCCGACCATCTACAACGGATGGGAACAGGTCACCCAGCATGATTTTTGCGCCGAGGCTTTCAATCTCGAGGAAACGCGTGACTTCATGCCGCAGATGGGACCGATGGTAGGCTTTGCGGTAACGGTCCAGATCGAACCTAGCCAACCAGCCCATCGGCAAAAAAACCCGGGAGCCTGGAACGCCTATCGACGGTATGTCGCTAGTCAGGCTGGGCCCAAGATTGTCGTCGTCCAAGATATCGACAAACCTCGGGTCCTCGGTTCCTTCTGGGGAGAGGTCAATGCCAACGTCCATCGAGCCCTGGGGTGTGTCGGGACGATCACCGACGGCGCCATCCGCGACCTCGATGAGATGACCAATGCCGGCTTCAAAGCCTTAGCCCGTCGGCTGTGTGTCGGCCATGCCGCAGTCCAGCCCATCGCTTGGGGTGAAGAGGTCGAAGTCTTTGGCCGAAAGATCCAGCCTGGGCAATTGCTCCATGCCGATAAGCACGGCTTCCTAGCCATACCGGTCGAGGATGAAGCCAAGCTGCTGGAAGCGGCGCGGTTCATGGATACCAACGAATGCCAAACGGTCATCGAGGCGGCCCGTGGCTCGACCGGCCTCACCCCCGAGCAGTTGCTCGGGCGATTGGACGAGGCTGCCAGCACCTTTCGCGCAGCCACCCATGCACGTTTTCATCGAACTGGAGAATGGTAAGTGAGAGCTTTCGACCGACTTTTGGTCCATCCCGTTTCTAGTCGACTTCTCGGGTCGCTCGCCTGGATCATCGGCGTTATCCTCGCCAATTCCCCGCCGTTGTTGGCCGCGGACGGCCGACCACCGAACCTGATCTTCATCCTGATCGATGACTTCGGTTACGCCGACAGCGGTGCCTATGGCGCCAAGGATATCCGCACCCCGCACATCGATCGTTTGGCGCACGAGGGGATCAAATTCAATCACTTCTACTCCAACGGCCCGGTGTGCACCCCCACCCGCTGCGCATTCATGACCGGGCGATGGCAGCAACGGGTGGGATTCGAGTGGGCCATGGGCTTTTCGGCCGAAAGTTTCTGGCGGCGGGACGGGGCTTGGGAGCGGGAAACGAACATCCACGCGATGGGTTTGCCGACAACCTTCATGACGCTACCCAAGGCCTTGAAAACCCGCGGCTATGCCACCGGAGCTTTCGGCAAGTGGCACTTGGGGTATCGCGACGAATTCAATCCGCTACACCACGGGTTCGACGAGTATTTCGGCGAATTGCTCGGCCACTCGGATTACTACCATCATGCCTACTACGATGGAACGTACGCCCTGCGCGATGGCCTCAAGGAAGTGCATGTCGAAGGCTATCTCACCGACCTGATCAATCAACGAGCCGCGCAGTTCGTTCGACAGCATGCCCAGCAACCCTTCTTCCTCTACGTCCCGCACCTGGCCGTCCACTGTCCCTACCAACCACCGGGTCGCCCCCTCCCCAGCGTCACCAAGGAAAACATGTACGACGGCGATCGGCAAATCTACGCCCGGATGGTCGAGAAAGTCGATGAGGGGGTCGGGATGATCCTGGAGGAACTGGAGCGTCACGGCATCACCGAGGAAACCTGGATCGTGCTCAGCAGCGATAATGGCGGCGAGCGTTACTCGGACAACTCCCCGCTGTTCCATCATAAGTCGACCTTATGGGAAGGTGGCATCCACGTACCGTGCCTGATGCGTTGGCCCAAGCGTTTACCACCCGGGCAGGTCACCGATCAAGTCGGCATCACTATGGACATCACCGCGAGTTTTGCCGCGATCGCCGGCGTCCCCGCCGAGTCGGCGTGGCCGCTGGATGGAATCGACCTCTTACCGCACCTGACCGGCCAGCAAGCCCCGCGCGAGCGGACTCTCTGCTGGCGTATCGACCGAACAGGTCGGCAGCAAAAAGCGGTGCGTCACGGTTGGTGGAAATACATCCAGGATGGGAACGTGGAAATGCTCTTTGATTTGCAGGCCGATATCGGCGAGCGTCGCGACCTGTCATTTGCCGAACCCGAACGTTTCGGCCAGTTGAAGCAGCGACTGGCAGACTGGGAAGAGGAGTTGGCCACGGAGCCGACCGCCTTCCTGGTGAAATGACGCGAGCGACGGTTACCGCCGCTAGCTGATCACCCGATTGCCTTACCGAGCATGCCAATCGCTGCCCCTGCAACTCCCGAGGCAGCTTGGCCATTTTCCTCCGCGACCTTGACCAGGGAAAGTTCGCCCTAGCGGCGCGTTGCCGGTTCTTCCTTGAGCATCTTCAGCGAGGCCTGGGTGGCGGCCGTCCCAAGCTGGCTCTTCGGCACGAGAAAGTTGTCGATTTGGGCCGCGGCCAGCAACCCTTCGAGCTGCTTTTCCATAGCCACCCGTTGCTTCTTTTCCAACAAGTCCTTGCTGAGCTCCGCTCGCACCGCCTCGGGACTGCTAACCACTGGAGTCGTCAGCCCCTGCGAGCGCAAGATCACGTACTGTCCACCG
The DNA here is from genome assembly GCA_044371435.1 of Pirellulaceae bacterium. Lineage (GTDB taxonomy): Bacteria > Planctomycetota > Planctomycetia > Pirellulales > Pirellulaceae > JAIYDQ01. The sequence continues at coordinate 3,602 of JBILTQ010000485.1, forward strand.
GTCTCGACAATCCCCGACAGTTCCCCTGGTTGCAGTTTGAAGGCAGCGGCCTCCAGCGTCG
>JBILTQ010000643.1:0-3654 GCA_044371435.1 Pirellulaceae bacterium
CTATTTGCCATGGTTCGAGGACGGCCGGACGAACAGCGGTGCTTCGGCTTGGGATCATTGGCGATGGTCCTCGGAGCGGGCCAACCATGATCCCGAACGGCGCCGTCCGGACGGTCTGCGCGACATCGCTGCCGCGCAATACCCGCTGATCGGACCGTATTCGTCCGGTGATCCGGCGGTCGTGCGTTATCATTGCGAGTTGGCCGTGGCCGCGGGCATCGAGGGTTTGGTCGTGCTGTGGTATGGACCGGGATCGCCAACCGATGCCCGCATCCCGTTGATCCTCGAGGAAGCGGAGCGGGCCGGCCTCAAAGTGGCGCTATGCTACGAGGAAAAACTCAACTGGCCGCCTTATCGCAATCCGACTTCGCGGGCAGCCATGGTGGATTCGGCCACCGCAGATTTGCGCTATCTGCTCGATCGCTATGCCGGACATCCGGCTTATCTGCAGCGCGAAGGTCAGCCGGTTGTTTTTCAATTCAATTACTGGGGAACCGATCGTCTTGGTGCGCGCACGTTTTCGCCCGCCGAGTGGGAAAGGATGTTGGCTGCCGTCGGGCGTCCAATTTGCTACGTGCGGCAGAATTTCGATCCCGCGCAGCATCCGCGCCTGCCCGGCACCTTTCATTGGTGGGTGACCGATCAAAGCGTCCTGCAGCGGCATCAGGAGCAGGTCATCTCCGCGATGGCCGATGGACGCTTAGTCTTCCACGTGGGATTCATCGCGCCGGGATTTGACGACTCGCGCACCGACAGCTGGGGCAGCGGCAACCGGCGGTTTCAGCCGCGCCACGGCACGGACACTCTGAAAGGCACCTTTGGTCCGGCGCTGGTTGGCAACCCGGAGATGGTCCAGATCGTCACGTGGAACGACTTCAACGAGGGCACGGAGGTCGAGCCGACGGTCGGTGAAGGTTTTTCCATGCTCGAGGAAATCGGCCGCTGGTGGGCCGGGGTCAAAGGCCGTGACTATGACAATGCTGGGCTTTCCGCGGCACTGCGCTCTTATCTCGAGTCTCTTTCGCCCGAACGTCGCGCCGACACGCCCAAGCAGGCCTTCCGCCTCGGAGGGCTCGAGCCTTGAGCAAATCCGGATTCACGCTCATCGAACTGCTGGTCGTCATCGCGATCATTGCCCTTTTGGCGGCCATCGCGGTGCCCGCGATAAACGGCGCCATCAGTCGCGGTCAACGCGGAGCTTCTCTCGGCAACCTGCGGGGCATTGCCGCGGCCTTCCATCAATTCGCGGCCGATCATGACGGCTTCCTGCCGGCGCAAGTGGACGGTGCTGCCGGTTTGGATTGGAGCGGTCAGTTGGTCAGCGGAGGCTACGCCTCGGCTACGTCCTTCCGCGCTCCGGCGGACCGCAATTTGCGCCGCAAACTCGAACCACCAGCGGCCATAGGTGGTTTGCATATCCGCAGCTACGGCAACAATTCGGCCAAATACACCTACCTGCAGAACGGTTACCTTTCACCGTGGCCGAAAGACGTCGGGCAAAGGGGTGCGCGGGTCGCCGCGATACCCGGACGCATCCTGCTGGCTGGCGAAAACTTTGGTGGGGATCCCGGCTCCGACTCCGGTGCCTATGTGGGCGTGGCGGAGTGGGAAGGAATCGATGGTCTGGCTCGTGACCTATATCCGGGCGGAGGGGCCTGCTTCGTGCGAGCCGACGGCTCGGGTTTCTTCGCGAAGTCCTCGGAAATGGCCGAGTTCCGGGCCGACACGGATTACGGTGGCGACCCGCGCGATCCGTGGAAGTGGAAACCTTGACCGGTGGAGATTATGACAATGCATGAGCACCATCAGACCTCCGCGGCAGACCGGGTTTCTTTCGCACAGAAAGTCATCTACGGCACCGGGCAGATTAGCAACGTCATCCTGGCCATCGCCATCGCCAACCTCGCGCCCTTCGTCCTTACAGTTGAACTCGGGGTCAGCGCGGTGCTCGTCGGCTTGGCCATGGGATTGCCCCGCGTGTGGGATGCTTTCACTGATCCTGTGGTCGGATATCTCTCAGATAACGCTCGGACGAAATGGGGGCGGCGCAAACCGTTCATGTTCGTCGGCCTGCTGGCCGTGGGTGCCTGCCTCGCCCTCATGTGGCAAATGCCCCGCGGTTGGAGCGACATGGGTTACTTCTGGTTTTTCTTCGGGATGTCGATCGTCTTCTATTTGGCCTACACGTTTTATGCCACACCCTTCGTGGCCCTGGGTTACGAACTGACCCCCGACTACCACGAGCGCACGCGCGTGATGGGCGTGATGAATTTCATGGGCAACCTCGCGGCGGTCCCGATGGCTTGGATGTTCGCCGTCATGCAGTGGGACGCGTTCGAGGATGGGGTCCAGGGGGCGCGTTTCCTTGCCATTATTCTAGCCGTGCTGGTCGTGATCTTCGGCCTAGTGCCGATCATTTTTCTGCGCGATCCGACGCGCGACCGTTTCTCAGTGCGCGAAGACCGTAGCGCCAAAGGGGCTTCGCCAACTTTGGGGTTTTTCGACGGTCTCAAGACCACGCTGAAAAACCGGAGCTTCCTTTATCTTTGTCTGGCGACCCTGCTCTTTTTTCCGGGTCTGACTCTCATCCAGAACTTCGGCTCATTCTTGCTCATCTACTATGTTTATGCCGGTGCTAAAGATGCGGCATCCGTCCTCATCGGTTGGTCGGGCACATTGTCGGCGGTTCTGACGCTGGCATTTATTCCCGTCGTGACGTGGCTCGGCACGCACGTAGGCAAACGACGCGCGTTTATGATCTGCGCCGCCTCCGCGCTCTTCGGGACGCTCCTCAAGTGGTTCTGCTACCAACCGTCCATGCCCTACATCAACTTGCTGCCTGGGCCTTTTGTCAGCATCGGGTTCGCCGCGCTGTGGGTGCTGACCGGCGCCATGATGGCCGACGTCTGCGACCAAGACGAGTTGGCCACCGGTGAGAGGCGCGAGGGAACCTATTCCGCGGTCTTTTGGTGGATCGTCAAACTCGGCCTGTCATCATCACTCGTCTTGTCCGGCGTCCTGCTCAAAGTAACCGGCTTCCAAGAAAAAGCCGGAGCCGACCAATCGGCAGACACGTTTTTCTGGATGCGGGTTTGCGACGTTGCTTTCCCCGCTCTCTTCATCGCTGTGGCAATCTACCTCATCTATAGATTCCCGCTGACCGAAGAGCGGGCCTACGAGATCAAAGGCGAGTTGGCGCGGCGCAAGAGCGAACAACCGGCTTGAGCCGTTCTACACGTTGAACCGAAACTCGATGACGTCGCCGTCTTGGACGACGTATTCTTTGCCTTCGATGCGGAGTTTGCCGGCTTCGCGGGCTTTGGCGTGGGAGCCGAGGGTGATGAGGTCGTTGAGCGCAAAGACCGCTTTAAAATGCAGGGCGAGATCAACAACGCCTTCAAGCCCGCGCAGCCGATCGGCTACTTGGCACCGCAGAAGGCGAAATCCTGACACTGTTGCTATCCGCAACGATCCGATTCTGCCGCGGTCCGTCTATGGTGACGAAGATTCGTGTTTCAGTATCACGGCGCTGCGTTCCTTTAAATCAACTTCGATGGCGCCATCACGCACTTCATAAACTTTGGCCGACTTGTCGAGGCGTCCGGTTTCGTTATCGAATTCCAGCGGGATCGAGCGCAGTAGTTGGCCGTCCGT
>JBILTQ010000487.1:0-3635 GCA_044371435.1 Pirellulaceae bacterium
GCGGTGTTGCGATCTACACTTACGCCAGAGTTTTTCTGGTTCTTGTGAAAGTCAGGTCCGCATGTCGAGCTCGCTCCTTACCGACCCCGTACCCGCCGAGTCGCCGGCAACGACCGTGTCCCGCCGCGTGCTGGTGCTTGACGTCGTCGAGCGGCTGGCCATCCTGGTTTTGTATGGCTTCTTCCTCGCCAGTACCCTCGGCAGTTTTCTCAATACCTGGAACATCGGGAATCTCCTGATGTTCGTCACTGAATCGATCCTCGTCGGTTTTGTTCTTTGCCGCAAGCCTTCGCAGCATGTTTCGCTCCGCAGCCAGGACTGGGCCTTGGCCTTCGGCGCGACCTCACTGCCCTTGTTGGTGCGTTCCAGCGAAGGTGTCGGTCATCCCTGGGATCCGTTGGCGATCAACCTCATTTTTTGCGGGTTGGCGATTCAAGTCATTTCCAAGCTGACGCTGGGAAGGCGGTTCGGTATTGTTGCGGCTAATCGCGGTATCTGCATGAGCGGTCCCTATCGCATCGTCCGGCACCCGATCTACATGGGCTACCTCTTCAGTCACGTCGGCTTCCTCTTGTTGAATCCGACTTGGTGGAATCTGGCGATCTACTTGGCCGTCTATTCGCTGAAAATTCCTCGCATCCTGGCGGAGGAGCGTCTGCTGGGGATGGATCTCGATTATCGAAACTATTGTGGGGTCGTCCGTTACCGTATGATTCCCGGTCTCTTTTAGAGTTCTTGGCCGATGGAGGCTTCTGCCGGGGCTTGCGGGATGCCCGTTAGATCCTCGGAGTTCGTCCAGGTCACTTCCGCAGGAATCGTCGAATCTTCCCGCTCGACTGAATCCCTCGAGAGGTATCGGCGGTCATCCAAGTTCGTGGGCCATCTCATCCGGCGAGTTGGGGATGGAACGAAACGCAACGGCTTTCGGATCGCTTTTGCGTCCGAGGCGGTGGCCGAGTCGAAGGAGCGGGGAATGGGCTTGCTCCGCAGGCCTCGATCCTCCCCAAGCTGCGGGCGATGTCTCTCTGCTCGACCCTGGCTTGCCTGCGGCCAGGCCTTTTTGGACAATGGCGAGCAAGCTCCGGGAGGGCGACGCTGGAGGGATGGCGAAGTCGATCTGGTCGAGGACAGGCGAGCGAATTGAGGATGGATGGTAGCGTTCCATGAAGTTGATCGCCGACTGGTTGCACTCGCATTGGCGCCGCGGACGGGAATTCGTCGTCCACCACATCCTGCATGCTGACGATCCCCCGCATCGCCTGGCGCTTGGAGTGGCCATCGCCATGTTTATCACCTTTACCCCGACCATCGGTTTTCAGATGGCCCTGGTGTTTGCCCTCTGCTGGTTGCTGGGAGGGAACAAGCTGGTGGGGTTGCCGTTGGTTTGGATCTCCAACCCAGCAACGATCGTTCCGATCTATTATCCGTGCTTGTGGTTGGGCGAGCATCTCATGGGGAAGCCGCATCGCGACTTGGGTTGGTTCCAAGGCTTCGCCGACGCCCCCACCGATTGGATGCCCAAAGTTCGCTTCTTCGGAAGCCGATTTTGGGAAGTCGCCGTCGAGCTATGGGTTGGCTGCCTGGTGGTCGGCGGCGTGTTGGGGGTGGGCGCGTACTATGCAACCTACTGGGGGGTTTATGGGTACCGGATGCGGAAATGGGGGCAACTGGTCCCGCCGCCCATCGAGTCGCTGACGGCGATCGATGGTGAGGGCTCGTCGGGCCCGCAGGCATTGATCCCAGCCGAGCGTCCGGCGAGCGAGCGTCAGCATGAGGAATCGTGAGTCGCCACGGGAGGAGGGTGGGGGGGCAGCTTTCCCTCGGCTGGAACGCTGGCTGCTCACGGGGGGCGGGTTGGTCACCGCGGGGCTGTGGCTGTGGATGGTGATGCATTGGGGGAGCGATTGGCATCCCCTGTTGGAGTTGTCGACCCATTTTTCGATGCACCTCCTGGGGGGGGCGTGCGGCGTCCTCGGCTTCCTGGTTGCTGGTTGGCTTTATCGCCGTTCATCGCCCGAAGCTCGTCGACCTTGGCAACGCAGGTTGGGATGGTTGCTGATTCCGACCGGGTTCTACCTCTGGGTCGTCGCTCCGTGGCGTTTCCTGCCGCAGTCGGTTTCCGAGGAAAGCTCGGGCCGACCGATCAAGGTCTTGGCCTGGAATGTGTTGCTCACCAATTCCGATCCCAGCCAGGCGATCCGATTGATCGAAGAGCACCAGCCGGACATTGTTCTGCTCATCGAGGTCAATCCGAAGTTCGAGAAAGCCATGCGTTCGGTCAGCCAACGGTATCCGGCGACGCATTCGAGCGCGGTCTGGAACGCCGGTGGGATGCTTGTCCTCAGCCGCTTTCCGGATACCACCTTCCGGACGTTGCATCCCGGTGACACCTGGATGCCGGCTATCGAGGCTTGTTTCAGCGTCGCCGACCCGAAACAGCCTTTGCCGCAACGCTACGCGATCCTCGGGGTGCATACGTTTTCCCCTAAATTATTTCAGCTTGGGCGTACCAGCCAACGCGACCAGCAGTTGAAGAGTTTGGCGGAGTGGTCGAAAGCGAGGGGAGAACCGGCGATGGTCATCGGTGATTTGAATGTCACCCCGTGGTCACCACCTTTCTGGCGATTGCTGCTGGCTGGCCGACTCCGCGACAGCGCCTGGCAACAAGGGTACTTTCCCAGTTGGCCAGCTGTCCTGGGAAGATGGGGGATCCCGATCGACCATGCTTTGGTCCATCGAGAAATCCAAGTCCTCCAACGGCGAAACCTTTATTTCGCCAGCGACTCCGATCATCTCCCGCTCCTGATCACCTTCACCCAGAAGAGGAAATCATGAACGATCGCGAATGTTTGCGTGAAGCATATCTCGAAGCCCAGCGGGGGTTGCTGGAGCATGGCCTACCTATCGGTTCGGTGTTGGCGATCGATGGTCAAGTCGTCGCGCGCGGCCACAACCAGCGGATTCAGATGGGAAGCGCCATCCGGCATGCGGAAATGGACTGTCTCGAGCGGGCGGGGCGGTTGACCAGCCGAGACTATCGTCGCGCGGTGCTCTATTCGACCCTTTCTCCCTGCGATATGTGTAGCGGAGCGATCTTGCTCTACAAGATACCGCGGGTTGTGGTGGGAGAGAATCGAAATTTCCAGGGGCCCGAAGCCTACCTGCGATCGCGCGGGGTGCAACTCGAGTTGCTCGATGACGCCGATTGCGTGGCCATGATGGAAACCTTTATCAGCCGCAACCCGCAGCTTTGGAATGAGGACATCGGTGTCTGAAACGGCGGGATCTCACCTCCAGCCCTGCGCGACGCTCGGCGTTGGATAGCCGCAGCGTGTCCGAGCCCTTCCACGAGCGGCCCCTCTCAGCGAAGCGTGCTTGGCTTACGCCTGGTTGGTTCGGCCGCAGGCGGTATCCAAGGCTTTGATCCACGGACCGATGTACGAGCCGTGGTCGTGATACGTCCGGCCGCTGTACATATGACGGTCGATGACGCAGGGCTCGTTGACGTAGATGCCACCGCATACCTCCAGATCGAATTTGCATTTGGCCACCGTCGCCATCCGCAAGCCCTTGACGATTCCCGCCCGGGCGGGAATCTCGACCCCATGGCAAACACTGGCGCACGGCTTCTGGTT
>JBILTQ010000488.1:0-3622 GCA_044371435.1 Pirellulaceae bacterium
CCACGCCGAAATGTCCTCGGGTGGTTCGACAATCTTGTTCAGTTCGGACAAGGCAAACTTGATGTCGCTGACCACCGAGATGTGCGCCGTCTTGTTCTTGTTGAGTTCGGACGGATCGATATCGACATGAACGATCTTGGCATTCCTGGCGAATTCGCTTACTTTCCCAGTGACTCGATCGTCGAACCGCACCCCTAAAGCAATCAGTAGGTCGCAATCGCGCACGGCGTAGTTAGCGTAGGCTGAACCGTGCATCCCGAGCATGTCCATCGACAACGGCCCGTCGGCGGGATAGACCCCCAAGCCCATGACGGTCATGGTCACCGGAATCCCGGTCTTCTTGGCCAATTCCCGCAGTTCTTCCGAAGCATTGCCGAGCACAATGCCGCCGCCGCAGTAGATGACGGGACGCTTGCTGTGCTTGATCGCCGCCGCGATTTGGCGGATCTGTTCCGGTCGAGCATTCGGACGTTTGGTAACGCGATACCCGGGCAAGTCCATCGGCACCTCCCAGTCGACTTCGCATTTGTCCTGCTGGACATTCTTGGGTAAATCGACCAGGACCGGCCCCGGGCGACCGGTGGTAGCGATGTGGAAAGCTTCCTTCATCACCCGGGCGATGTCGTCGACTTTGGTCACGAGGTAATGATGCTTGGTGATTCCCCGGCAAATCTCCACCATCGGCGTCTCCTGGAAGGCATCGGTACCGATGACCGGCGTCGGGACCTGCCCGGTTAGAAAGACCATCGGGATGCTGTCCATCTTGGCATCGGCGATCGCGGTCACCAGATTGGTTGCCCCCGGACCGCTGGTCGCCATCGCCACTCCGACCTTTCCAGTGGAACGTGCGATCCCCTGAGCCGCGAAAGCCCCCCCTTGTTCGTGACGCGGCAGGATCGTCCGCAACCGATCGGAGTACCGGGTGAGAGCCTGATGCAAGGGCATGCTGCAACCACCGGGATAGGCGAAAACCACATCTACCCCGTGGTCAACGATCGACTTCACGACAATGTCCGCACCAGACATCACGGAAGTAGCACGAGCGATGGGGGTAGAAGACATGCAAAAACTCCTATACAAATGTTCCAAATTCAGCAGCGTGGGCTCGAAAATCGACCGTTCTCAGGATACGTTACTCGCGGCCCTTGTTCAACGCTTATTTACCGGTAAGGCTTGATCTATGCGAGACTTCCTCGCGGTTGCGCTGGGCGGAATGCTCGGCTCGGTCGCTCGCCATGCTGTCAACCAGGGGTTCCTCCGCCTCTGGCCCACCGCAGGCTGGCCTCTGGCGACCCTGACCGTCAATGTTGCGGGTTGCTTCTTGGCGGGGGTATTCGTCGCCAGCCTCAGGCGTTGGCCATCGTTCGACGCGGCCTGGGACATGGCGGTTCGGGTCGGATTCCTTGGCGGACTTACGACCTTCAGCAGTTTCGGTCTGGAGGTGGTGCGGTTGGGACAGTCCGGCAAAACGTTGACGGCCATCCTGGTGGTTTGCCTGAATGTCGCTTTGGGGTTGCTGGCAGTTTGGGCCGGCGAACTCGTTTTTCGCTGGCTCTCGCGCTGATCGCCCCCCCCGCGACCTGCTCTCGCGAGCGACACGCGACGCCATCTTTTCACTCAATTCCCGGAGAATTTAACGCAGAGTTACGCGTAATTCTGGGGACATCGCTGGAGGCGAAGGCTCGGTTGGCCAAGCCTCGGACGATGATCGAACCGCTCCCCTCCGCCTCACACTTCGCGACCGGTATCGCGCACCACCGTCCTGCTCCCGCGGCCTGCGGCTTCCATCTGGCAACTTTGGCTGAAGCCCATGGAGCCATGTTGCCGACAACATGGTTCTCTGCGTGAGCTATGCTTACGTAGAAAGCTGCGAGACATCACCCGAAAACGCGACCAGCCGGAGCAACTCCGGCCGGTCGCGGTAGCCCATCGCCGCGAAACCAAAACCTTAAAGCGTTCCAGGGCTAAGGTTTACGACAATGTTAAAAATATTTGTCAAAAGCCATTGCGGAACCCGGCGAAATTTGGATGATTCTCGCTCCCTCGACACAGCGACCCGGCCTAGCCGACAAGTCGCCGCGAAGAGGTGACATCGAAAAAAGTGGATTTGCCGTTGACTCGATACAATCCACTCGATATGATGTCTTCCCCGCGATTTGGAACCTCTCAGTCGACGACTGGTGCTTCCGAAGAGCGGAAAGTTGATCTTTGACAATTTGGTTGGATTGGTAGATGGCATCTTTAGCCATGTGGACGCTAGCTCCTTTCCGGGCTGGTAGTGAAGCATGGCAAAAATAAGTTTGAAGTCGGTTTTTTGAATTCTTGAATAAGGAATTCCGAAGCACGATTCAAACGAGCGCATAAGAGAAAGAGAAGCGAGGGCATCGAGGTGTGATCGGACAAGTGCCGAGAACACGATCGATGCACCCATCGAAACTTTCGGCCCTCTGTTGGCGTCCCTTCGGGGAAACCTGTCGATTGTGAGTTGCGTTGCAACAACCCGCAAGCGGCAAGAGAGTTCGAGATTCCGATGGTCAAGTTACTAAGGGCGCACGGGGGATGTCTTGGTATCAAGAGGCGATGAAGAGCGTGGAAGTCTGCGAAAAGCTCGGGGGAACTGACAAACAAGTTGTGATCCCGAGATCCTCGAATTGACATACACTGAATACATAGGTGTATGTGGCCAACCCAGGGAATTGAAACATCTTAGTACCTGGTGGAAAAGAAAGAAAAATCGATTCCGTTAGTAGCGGCGAGCGAAAGCGGAACAGCCCAAACCGAAGAGGTTTCCTCTTCGGGGTTGTAGGGCCTCTCACATGGGAGTTACAAAGCGACGGCTAGCTGAATGACATGGAATGGTCAACCATAGACGGTGACAGTCCGGTAAGCGAAAGCTGAGCGCCTCCCGAGAGGTACCTGAGTAAATCCAGTCACGTGGAACCTGGATTGAATCTACGGGGACCATCCCGTAAGGCTAAATACTCCTTGATGACCGATAGTGAACTCAGTACAGCGATGGAAAGGTGAGAAGAACCCCGACGAGGGGAGGTCACGTGAACCTGAAACCGTGTGCTTACAAGCGGTCGGAGCCCTATGTCCTTGGACACGGGTGACGGCGTGCCTTTTGCAAAATGATCCGGCGAGTTATTGTTCATAGCAGGTTAAGTCCTTCCGGGACGAAGCCATAGGGAAACCGAGTCTGAATAGGGCGATATGGTTATGGGCAATAGGCGCGAAACTGCGTGATCTACCCATGGACAGGTTGAAGCGTGGGTTAAACTGCGTGGAGGACCGAACTCATCTGGGTTGAAAACCGGTGGGATGATCTGTGGGGAGGAGTGAAAGTCTAATCAAACGCAGAGATAGCTCGTTCTCTCCGAAATATTTTCAGGGATAGCCTCGAGCCACTACGTTACGGGGGTAGAGAGACTGAATTGGATGGGGGCCCTTCCTTGGGTACCTCACCGAACCAAACTCCGAATACCGTAACGACTATCTCGGGAGTCAGTCTGCGGGGGATAAGCTCCGTGGTCAAGAGGGAAACAACCCAGATCGTCGGCTAAGGTCCCGAAATACTATTTAGTCACTAAGAAAGTTGAATTGCAGTGACAGCCAGGATGTT
>JBILTQ010000527.1:0-3017 GCA_044371435.1 Pirellulaceae bacterium
AGGTCTGGGAACAAACGTGGGACCTTCAGCGCAGAGAAGATGCGGGTGAACATGTCGGCAACATCAAGGTGCCTCCGAAGTACACCACAGCCGACTTTGTGAACACTGACTACTGGCGACTACGCGGCAAACTCGACGTTCCCAAGGAACGTTGGACCAGCTATCCCCACTGCGAGACCGAAAGCGATCCGTCGCTCGTCGTCGCCTGGGCAGGCTGGAACCATCTGCAACAGGCGGCGGCCCTGATCGCCTACTACGACGCCCGCAAACGCGACGGCTGGGACGCCAAACGCCTCACGCCGCTGCTCGCCGGTCTCGATCAACTCCTTCCCTGGATTCACCAGTGGCATCCCGAGATCGATCCCGAGTTCGGCGAAACCGCCGGTCAGTCGTACGAGACGCTGCTCAAGGCCGACGCCCATGAGCTCGGCCTGACCCTCGAACAAATCCGAGCCTGGGAGCCACCGGCGAAGACCAGGGGGAAGCAACCACGAAAGACACGAAAAACACGAAAGTTGAATGCGGAGGAAAATGACGAGGAGGACGACCACGAATGACACCGATGGCACGAATGAAAGACGATAGATTTCGGTATTCAGGTTTTGGTTTTCAGATGACACGTGCGTTGCAACACAGGTTTCTGATTTCTGAACGCTGCCGCTCTTTTCGTGTCATTCGTGTGTTTCGTGGTTGCCCTCGACGAAGATCAGAAAAGCAATTTCGTCCAAAATGTGCTTCAGGAGATGAGGCGAAATGGCACAATCACCGTTCGAGGTTTAGGCAAGGGAGCCAAATGGTCATTGACATAACGTGCCGTAGTTCGTCGCAATTTCGGTGGGATTTATACAATTCCGTGGCCCGCCTTATTGCGCAAGTTGTTTCCCGCAAGAGACTTGCGAATGGTATAAATCGGACCAGATCTCTGAAATTAGACCATTCCGAATCTCCATTTTCGTGTCTTTCGCATCTTTCGTGGTTGTTTCCATATGCCTGACAAACTGATCGCCGACATCCTGGATCTGCCCGAACGGGTGCGCAAGGGGGACTTCGTCCTCAACCTCTCCAAAGGTGTCACCGAGCCGGAGAAGACTCTAGCCCAGTATGTGGTTACGCCGCAGTTGGTCACCTGTTTCGATGATGCGCTCGGGTTCATCCGCAGCGCGGTCGACGCCTCCAACAGCAAAGCCTGTTACCTGCACGGCAGTTTCGGCTCGGGTAAGTCGCACTTCATGGCAGTGCTGCACCTGCTGCTCCAGCACAACTCGGCGGTGCGCTCGATCCCCGAGCTGGCCAAGGTCTGCGACGACCACCGTTGGGTCGAGAACAAGAAGTTCATGCTGGTCCCCTACCACATGATCGGTGCGCGGAGCATGGAGTCGGCGATCCTCGGCGGCTACGTGGATCACGTGCAGGAACATCATCCCGGCTGCCCACTCCCAGGTGTGTACCTGGCCGACGAGATTTTTGAGAACGCCAAACAGATTCGGTCTGATCTCGGCGACGAACGATTCTTTGAAAAGCTCAATAGCAATCCAACCACGAAACACACGAATGACACAAAAGCAGATGTAGAACGTGAGGCAGGTCCAGGAGAATCTTCTTTTCGTGTGGTTCGTGTATTTAGTGGTTCCTCTTCCAGTTCCGGTTGGGGCAAGCTCGAAGGCTGGAACGCAGCCCGATTCGAGGCTGCCCTCCAAGCACCGCCCAAGAGCAAGGAACGGAGCCAACTGGTCGGCAAGCTGGTCGAGAACATCTTCCCCGCCTTCCGAGGCATCGCGCAGGGTAAGGATGAAGCCTACGTCGATCTGGACGAGGGGCTGGCGGTCATCAGCGAACATGCCAAGACCCTCGGCTACGACGGCCTGATCCTGTTCCTCGACGAATTGATCCTCTGGCTCGCGACACACTCGGGAGACCTGAACTTTGTTCAGACCGAAGGGAACAAGCTGGCAAAGCTGGTCGAATCGCGGAAGGCCGAGCGTCCGGTACCGATCATCAGCTTCGTCGCCCGCCAGCGAGACCTCCGCGATCTGATCGGCGAGAACGTGGCTGGCATGCAGCAGCTCAACTTCTCGGACGTCCTGTCTCACTGGGAAGGCCGCTTCCACACGATCACCCTCGAAGACCGCAACCTGCCTGTCATCGCTCAGAAGCGTGTGCTGCGGCCAAAGGACGATGCTTGCCGAGCAGAGCTGGAACAGGCCTTCGAGCAGACGGCCAAGGTACGACAGGAGATCATGGAGGTGCTGCTGACCCGGGAAGCCGACCGGGCCATGTTCAAGATGGTTTATCCATTCAGCCCCGCATTGATCCAAGCTCTGGTCGCGGTATCAAGTGCATTGCAGCGCGAGCGGACGGCACTCAAGATCATGCTGCAACTGCTGGTCAACCGGCGTGAGACGCTGCGCCTGGGCGATGTGATTCCCTTGGGTGACCTGTGGGATGTGGTGGCCCACGGTGACGAAGCCTTCACCGATGTGATGCGAGTCCGGTTCGAGAACGCGAAGAAGCTCTATCAGAACCGGCTCCGTCCGATGCTGGAGCAACAGCATGAGATCGACTACGAAGTCGACAAACAGCGAGCTGCCGGAAACGAGGAGATCGAAGGTCGCCTGGCACGATTCGAGAACGACGACCGGATCATCAAGAGCCTGCTCCTCTCATCGCTGGTGCAGGGTGTCGATGCGCTCAAGAACATGACCTGCACGCGACTGGCCGCGCTAAACCATGGGACCATCCGTTCGAGGATCCCGGGCCGTGAACATCAGGTCGTCGCGCAGAAGCTTCGCACCTGGGCGGGCATCTGCGGTGAACTGAGGATCGAAGGCGATCCGGCTAACCCCACCGTGTCGCTGGAGCTGGAGGGAGTCGACACCGATGGTTTGATCGAGGCCGCACGGGTCTTCGACAATCCAGGCAACCGCCAATTCCGCTTGCGCAAGATGCTCTTCGAGTCGATCGGCATTCCGGATTCGGAAGAGGGTCGCATCGATTACGGGTTTCAGTGGCGTGGCAGC
>JBILTQ010000574.1:0-3614 GCA_044371435.1 Pirellulaceae bacterium
GGCTGGCCATGGGGCGTATGGTACCTTATTGACCAAGTTGCCAATAACGGTGCGACCCTGTGGAGGCGTCATGACGCAGACCGAAGCTCCGATCACCACTCTCGACGGGCTCGTCGCCCGCGAAGAGGCCGCGTTCATGTCGCGCATGACCCGCTCTCGCGAACTGTTCGAACGGGCCAGTGGTGTGATGCCAGGTGGGGTGTGCAGCAGTTGGGCCAGTTCGCGGCCGACGCCCGTGTGGGTGAGCCACGGATTGGGCGGTCACGTGTGGGACGTCGACGGCAACGAGTACGTCGACATGCACGCGGGCTACGGCGTGAACGTGGTGGGCCATGCCAACCCGGCAGTGGTGGAGGCCGTCCAGCGGCGGGTCACCCAGGGCACCCACTTCGCCCAGCCGACGGAGGACTCGATCATCGTCGCCGAGGCCCTGGCCGAGCGGTTCGGCCTGCCGTACTGGCGCTTCGGCAACTCGGGCTCGGAAGCCACGATGGATGCGTTCCACCTGATGCGCGCCATCACCGGTCGACAGTTGGTCATCAAGATCGAGGGCAGCTACCACGGGCACCACGACGCGGCGGTGGTGTCGATCTTCCGGTCGACGCACCAACTCGGCCCGGTCGACGACCCCTATCGCGTGCCGGGTGCCGGCGTGCCCCAGCAGATGGCCGATCTGGTGCGCATCGTGCCGTTCAACGACCTCGTCGCGCTCGAGCGCTGCCTCGTCGAGCACGAGGGGCAGGTGGCGGGCATGATCATCGAGCCGATGATGATGAACGCCGGCATCATCCCGCCCGCCCCCGGCTACCTCGAGGGCATCCGGGCCCTCACCCGCAAGCACGGTGTGCTGCTGACGTTCGACGAGGTGAAGACCGGTCTGGTGGTACACCCCGGCGGGGTGACGGCGATGCACGGCGTGCAGCCCGACATCGTGTGCCTGGCCAAGGCGCTGGGCGGCGGTGTGCCGTGCGGTGCCATCGGTGGCACGGCCGAGGTGATGGGTGCCATCACCGATGGCCGCTACGACCAGGTGGGCACGTTCAACGGCAACCCGCTCACGATGGCCGCTGCCCGGGCGGTGCTCACCGAGGTACTCACGCCCGAGGCATACGTGAAGGCCGAGGAGATCGGCCGGGCCATGCTGGCCGAGAGCACGGCTGCCCTCACGGCCCACGGGCAGCCCTGCTACGGCTCGGTGTACGGCTTCAAGGGCTCGGTGGTGTTCCATGGCACCCCGGCCACGAACTACCGCGAGTTCCTGGGCATCGACCTGGCCGTGAGCCACTGCCACTTCCTCTACCAGTTCAACGGCGGGGTGTTCCTGCCGCCGTGGGGCAAGAGCGAGTCGTGGACCCTCAGCGTGGCCCACACCCACGACGACGGCCAGCGCTATGCGGCCAACGTCGCTCGCCTCGCCGCCGACCTCGAGTCGATCACCGACCGGGCCAGCGACATCTTCGGCGAGGGCCAGTACAACTGAGTCGTACCAGCCCTCGCCCGATGATGGGTCACGTTGCCGAGGGGAACCAGCCGGTGAGGTCGGCGATGAGGTGGGTGGTGCCGTGTGTGTAGAAGCAGACCTTGCCGGTGGTGTCGACGGGTGTGATGACGGTGTTGGCGATGGTCTGGCCGGTTGTGTAGTTGAGGTTGGAGGCTGTGGGTCGGGTGCCGCAGGGGTAGACGGTGATGTAGCCGTTTGCTGCCGGTTGATCGACGGTGACGTTGAGGGCGACCGAACTGACACCGCTGACAGGCATGCCGGCGTTGCCGGTGAGCTGGACTTCGAGCATCCTGCCGCCGGTGACGGCTTGTTTGGTGATGGTGACGGCGCCTGCGGGTTGGTCGGGGCGGGTGTCGAGGAGGCGGTTGGGGCCGGTGCTGGTGGGGCCTTGTCCGGTGGGGAACCAGCCGGTGAGGTCGGCGATGAGGTGGGTGGTGCCGTGTGCGTAGAAGCAGACCTTGCCGGTGGTGTCGACGGGTGTGATGACGGTGTTGGCGATGGTCTGGCCTGCGGTGTAGTTGAGGTTCGACGCCAGGGGTCGGGTGCCGCACGGGTAGACGGTGACGTAGCCATTTGCTGCCGGTTGGTCGACGGTGACGTTCATGGCGACCGAACCTGCGCCGCTGGTGGGGATGCCGGCGTTGCCGGTGAGTTGGACCTCGAGGATGGTGCCGCCGGTGACGGCTTGTTTGGTGACGGTTATCGAACCTGCGGGTTGGTCGGGTCGGGTGTCGAGGAGGCGGTTGGGGCCGGTGCTGGTGGGGCCTTGGCCGGTGGGGAACCAGCCGGTGAGGTCGGCGATGAGGTGGGTGGTGCCGTGTGCGTAGAAGCAGACCTTGCCGGTGTTGTCGACGGGTGTGATGACGGTGTTGGCGATGGTCTGGCCCGCGGTGTAGTTGAGGTTCGAGGCTGTGGGTCGGGTGCCGCACGGGTGGACGGTGACGTAGCCGTTTGCTGCCGGTTGGTCGACGGTGACGTTCATGGCGACCGATCCGACGCCGCTGGTGGGGATGCCGGCGTTCCCGGTGAGTTGGGCTTCGAGCACCGTGCCACCGGCGACGGCTTGTTTGGCGACGATGATCGCGCCGTTGGGTTCGCCAGGTCGGGTGTCGAACAGGCGTGACGGTGCGGGTGTGTTGAACACGCCGCCGCCCGTGGCGGGCGTCGTGGGTGGTGTCGTGGGGGGTGTCGTGGGTGGTGTTGGTGCGGTGGGTGTGGCCGGGTCGGATGCGGGTGACGCAGCGCTGGTGCCGATGGCGTTGGTAGCGGTGAACGTCACCGTGTAGGCCGTTCCGTTGCTGAGCCCGGTGATGGTGCAGCCGAGCGCACCCGTGGTCGCGCAGCCAGCACCGCCCGGCGAGGCGGTGGCGGTGTAGCCGGTAATTGCCGAACCGTTCGCAACCGGTGCCGTCCAGGTGACCGAGATCGACGCGTTGCCTACGGCCACCGACGGCTTGGCCGGCGTCGACGGCGACAGCGCCACCACGACCACCTGGCGGATTCGGTTGTTGTCTGTGTCTGCGATGTGGACATTGCCGGCGGGGTTGATGGCAACCCCGTAGGGGGTGTTGAGCTCTGCGGTGGTGGCGGCGCGGTTGTCGCCGTTGTAGCCGTATGTGTCGGTGCCGGCGATGGTGGTGATGAGGCCGGTGCCGGCAGTGACCTTGCGGACGCGACGGTTGAACGTGTCAGCGATGTAGATGTTGGCGACAGCGTCGATAGCAACCCCCATCGGGGAGGTGAGCCGAGCGGTGGTGGCGGTGCGGTTGTCGCCGTTGTAGCCGCCGGTGCCGGTGCCGGCGATGGTGGTGATGAGGCCGGTGCCGGCAGTGACCTTGCGGACCCGGTGGTTGCTCCTGTCGGCGATGTAGATGTTGCCGGCGGTGTCGATGGCGACCCCGGTCGGGCCGTTGAGCCGAGCGGTGGTTGCGGTGATGTTGTCGCCGTTGTAGCCATACATGCCGGTGCCGGCGATGGTGGTGATGAGGCCGGTGCCGGCGTCGATCTTGCGGACGCGGTTGTTGTCTGTGTCGGCGATGTAGATGTTTCCGGCGGTGTCGATGGCGACCCCGTGCGGGCCGTTGAGCAGGGAGCTGGTCGCTGGACTCGTCTC
>JBILTQ010000489.1:0-3612 GCA_044371435.1 Pirellulaceae bacterium
CGACAGGAGGAGGTTTTTCGCGGTTGGACTGGCGGCATTCTCCAGAATCCGACCGCTGCCGCTGCGCTGGGTCAGCCAAACGGCGCAACCTAATGTGCGATCGAGTTGCGATGCCAGTTTGAGCGGATAGTCGGCTGCGGTCGCTTCGACCAGTGAGGGTAGCTTCAGCAGGTGAGGCTGGGAGGCTTCCGCTGCCGAGTTGGTTGGCTCGGCTTCAGGGAGCGACTGGTCGAGAAAAGAGAGCTCATCGCGGTCGATGTCCCCGGCCATATCTCGAGGGTCAGGGTGGTGATGGACTGGCGTCAAGGCGGGCAAGTGCATGGCTACCGTCCCAGGCTGAAGGAGGATTGGAACTGTGACACGCTTACTTATCGGTGAGCCGCTGGCAACGCGACCCAAGGATCTGCCCGTCGGCGTTGTCGATCAGCACGTTGATCATGAACCAGCCTGTTTCCGGATCGGCCACAGGCGGTACGAACTCGACGCTGCCCGGGACGATTTGACCATTGCCTAGCTGTAAGTGAATCTTCTTCCCCACGGGGACTGTCGACAGTTCGGCTTCCTGGATAGAGAAGGTCGCCCGCAAGCGACTAACGTCGACCAGTCGCATCACGATCGGGGAATTGGTGGCAACGACTTCACCGATCTCTTTGGTGATTTCGGTAACGATCCCATCGATGGGCGCACGAATGGTACGATCGTCGAGTTGCCGCTGGCAGCGGGCCAAGTCGGATTCCAAGACACGGATCATTTCCAGCTCGCTTTGCAAGCGGCCGCGGGCGATCAGCAGGTCGATCCTGGCCCGTTCGACCTCGAGCTTGCTGGTCTTGTTCTCCAGCAACATCTGCGAGAGTTTGTCGTGTTTGGTTTCCTGCAGTTCCAGTTCCGCTCGCGCCTGATCCAGCTTGCCGGTGGCTTCGGCTTCCGCCTTCTTGACCCGCCATTGAGCCATCACGGCTTCCGTGTCCAATTCGATCAGCGGTTGACCGCGCACGACATGATCGCCGGGTTTGACGAGGATGGCCCTGACGATACCGGTCTCGGTGGAACTGACCTCGGAATCCTTAAAGGGCTGGATGACACCATCTAGGTCCCGCTGCTGGGCCATCGAGGCGGCACGGGTAAGCTGCGCTTCCGCAGGGGCGGATCCCAGAAGGCAAACGAGCAGCCCGCAAACCAATTGCAAAGAGCGACAACCGAAGGCGTTCATGGTGGTCCGATTCGAAGACGAGGGTAGGAAAAAACCAAGAAACCCTAGTTTCGAAACGGACAAGAGCCAGCCGAAAGACCGGTCTCTTGCGGGAAATATCGGTGAAGCTTTACCGTTTATACCGACGGTAAGGGTGGCAGCGGCAACAAGGCTTGGCTAAGAAGCTTCGCCTGGGGCTAGCGTTTCCGCCTCGAGGTTATCCCAACGCTACCGTACCATCGGACTGCTTGGTGAACTGGTGCAGGCACTCCCCCTCCTTGTTGTAATGGGAGAAGCGGAGGGCTTGCGGAAAAACCTCGAGGTGGGTGAAGCCATAGCTGCTCTTGCCATAAGCCGCCGGTCGGTGACCGGTCAAAGCTCGGATCCTCGCCCCGCCGCCACCGGAGAGGACAAAGGAAGTACAGCAACCTTCGAGTTCGAGGTGTTGCAGGTCATGGTCGTGGCCACACAGATAAGCCTGCACCGCGTGCTTTTGAAACAGTGGGCCCCAGCTTTCGATCAGTGGCTGGGTGTCGCCATGCTGCCCGTTGGAGTACAGCGGGTGATGGCCGAGTACCAGCGTCATCGCTGCCCTGGGCTTGGCCAGTTCCGCTTCCAACCAGGTTTGTTGAGCTTCAGCTTCCGCCTGGCTGAGGGATGGTCTCGCTTTTTTCGAATTCGAGCCTCCGCTGACCTTGGGGAGATTGCTATCCAACGCCAGGACGGTCAGCCAAGGGGCTTCCGCTGCAGGCCCAACCTCGAAGCGGTACCACTTGCCGGGCATCTGCCAGCGAGTCGACTTCCGCCGAGCATATTCCAGTTGGACTTTCTCGCCGCCGACGTTGTCGTGGTAATCGTGATTTCCGAGGATAGACCAGCAAGGCCCCGGGAAACTCGCGGCCGGGTAGACCTCTTCAAAGGTGTTTTTCCATCGCGGCGAATCGACACCGAAGCCCCCTTTATCGGTGCTGTAGAAATTGTCTCCCAGCAGCAGCAAGCCTTGCGGTTGCAGGGTGTGCTTGGCCATGAAGCTTTGCATGGCTGCCGAGACCGCATGCTGATCGCTGCCGGTGGTGCCGAAGTCACCGATGGCCAAAAGGTGCTGGGCGGTCGCCGACGGAGGCGTGGCAGTCGCCAACCGCCAGCCGGGGCGAGTAGCCAGGGTACTAAAGCAAAAGAGGGTCTTGAGGGCGCGGCGACGGTCCATAGGCAGGGTGCAAAAATTGAGTGGGGAAGCGAGCAGCCATGGTTCGACAACCCTGGGACGCCGACGAGGCGTCGGTCGTCGCCAAGGGGAAGGCACAATCTCGATTCGAATCGAGCGTCGGGATCGCGTCAAGCGGCAGCACGCGGCCTAGGAAACGAATTCCTCTTCCCCTTCCGCCGTGGGGCGAGCCAAGGAGCCGGTTTCTTCCAGCGAACGGACGACATCGACGATTTTCTGCTGCATCGCCTCGACGTCGGAGACCTTGACCTTGCCGAGGAAGTTCATTTCTTCCTTCAGCATTTCGGCGGCCCGGGCCGACATGTTCCGCATGATCTTCTCCTGCAAAGCCTGGCTGGCCCCTTTCAAGGCCATCGCCCATTGCGAGGTTTCGATGCTCTTGAGGACCGTTTGGATATCCTTGTCCTGCAGCTTGGAGATATCCTCGAAAACGAACATCAAGCGGCGGATTTCCGATACCAAATCCTGACTCTGTTCGGCCAAAGCCTCGAGGATCGCACGCTCGGTAGCACGGTCGGAAACGTTGAGGATCTCAGCTACGGCATTTACCCCACCGGTCTTCTGGAACGAATGGCTGGTGAAGAGGTCCATGCGTAACTCCAGGGCGTTTTCCACCTCTTCGATGGCTTCGGGACTGGTCTGCCCCATGGTCGCGATCCGCCTCACGACATCCAGTTGCTTGGCGGAAGGTAAACCATTGAGAATCGCCGCACCGATGGTGGCCGGGATGTGGGATATGACCAAGGCCACGGTCTGCGGATGCTCGTCCATGATGAAGGAGAGGACTTGCTGGGGGTCGGCCTTCTGGAGGTAACTGAACGGCAAGGATTCGATCTGCTGTTGCAGCATCGACAGCATCTCGCCGGCCTCCTTGCCAAGGGCCTTTTTGACCAGCGACTTGGCTTTGTCTAATCCCCCGGCACTGCTGGATAAGGGGCTGGGCGTACTGCTGAAAAACTCGTTGATGACCCGCTCTTGCTCTTCGCCGGAAGCCTCGCTCATCTGGGCGATGGCCAGCGAGACCGCCTCGACCTGCTTGGTAGGCATCCGCGACAAAAGCAAAGCGGCATCTTCCTCGTCCAAGGACATCAAGAGGACGGCCGCTTTCTGAACTCCGGGTGATACCATGGCTGCGTAGGGAACGAGGGGAGCGGCGTCCACCCAAGAGGTCGAACAGGCCCTGCTGGACGCTCTTCTG
>JBILTQ010000144.1:0-12086 GCA_044371435.1 Pirellulaceae bacterium
TTGCCTTCACCGTCATCGTGGCGCGATTGCAGCGCGAGGCGCAGAAGGCGGTGGTCCAAGCCAAGCACCTCGGTCAGTACCGGCTCGAGGCCCGCTTGGGAGCGGGGGCGATGGGGGTGGTCTACAAAGGTCACCACGCCATGCTGCGGCGGCCGACAGCCATCAAGATGCTGCAGGTGGATCGTATCAGCGAGTCAGCGATCGCGCGTTTTGAACGCGAGGTTCAATTGACCTCGCAACTGAATCACCCCAACACCATCGCCATCTACGATTTTGGGCGGACACCGGAAGGGGTCTTTTACTACGCGATGGAATACCTGGACGGGATCGACTTGCAAACCTTGGTCGAGCGGTATGGCCCGCAACCGGAAGCCCGCGTCGCGCACATCCTTGCGCAGATTTGTGGTTCGCTTTACGAAGCCCATTCGCTGGGGTTGGTGCACCGCGATATCAAGCCGGCCAATATTGTGCTCAATCGCCGCGGTGGCGAAGCCGATGTCGTCAAGGTGCTGGATTTCGGTTTGGTGAAGTCTCTGGGGGATAGCAATCGGTCCGGCGAATCGGTTGGGCTTTCGGGAACACCGCTGTACATGTCGCCGGAAGCCATCCAATTGCCGGATTCCGTCGATGGCCGCAGCGACCTGTATGCAGTGGGCGCCGTCGGTTACTACCTGCTGACCGGCAAGACGGTCTTCGACGCCGAATCGTTGACCGAATTGTGCAAGCACCACCTGACTAGCATTCCCGAATCTCCATCGGTACGGCTGGGCAAGGCGGTCTCACCGGGGCTCGAGCATGCGTTGATGGCCTGCCTGGAAAAGTCCCGCGCGAAGCGTCCGCAGACCGCTCGCGAACTGATGAAGATGCTCGAAGCCAGCCCAAGCTTGGGCGAATGGTCCCAGGATGATGCGGAGGGTTGGTGGGGACGGCACGAACGGGAGTTAGCCAAGGGGCGCGGAGAGCCGGTCGAGGAATCGGAGGAGGTGGACAGGTTGCCATCCCAAGCAGCGGTCGTCCAGCGGCCGGCGACCGCTTCCAGCGGCTTCGATCAAACGATCGCCACCGATTTCCGGGATACCTGAGCAGCCTTGACGAGCGGCAAGCGACGCGAAGAGGTCGATTTGCCGCCAGTCGGCAGGGGGCCTTCCGGCCCATCCAAGCTCGACAAGCTTTCGCTGACCGCCACCACCGTTTGGAAATAGGAGGCCGAACGGCGAGGGATGCTCCCTCGCTTGGGCGTGACACAGCAGCCTGCTCGCTGTGCACGATGGACACATTCGCCGCCCGATGGAAGGCTTGGGTTTCTGTCGCTGCTATTCGTAGCTACCCGCCGAAAGATCGTTCATCACCAGGAAAGTCATGATGATCGGTCGGCGACGGGCTTCCTCGCCTCCCAGCGATCAGCGGCGCAAAGGGTGCGCAGCGCGGGAGGAAATGGAGGAACCTTGACGATCGTAAGGGGAGGCTAGCGGCAGATGATGTCGACACGCGGGTTGTCCGATCGAGCGTGCTGAGGGTCAGCTTGGGCAAAGGGTTGTACTCTTCGCGTCTCCGCGCGTTGCCTGGACAGAGGTCCTAGAGTTCCGAGAGGAAGCGGAGACATTGCCTCTTTCTTTGGATGATATCAAGGATGGTGTTCTCGATGAAAGCGTCATGGATATTCGCGGGCTTGGTGGCGGCTAGCTGCGGAGTACCGGCTCAAGCCGCGAACCTAGGCCTGGTTTCTCTCGATCGTTACGACTCCGGGATTCAGGCGGAGCTATCCCAGCCAGCGCCGTGGCTGTCGAACATCAGCCGTTGCGATGCTGGTCTTGCCTGCGATGGGGCGGTCGGCGATGGTACGTGCAGCGGGAGTGAACCCGGTCTCTTGGGGTTCGGCGTCGTTCGGCGAAGCGAGACTTGTTACGACGATTTCATCAGCCCCATGACCAACCCGGTTTACTTTGAGGATCCGCGTCAACTCAGCGAGCTTCGCGGGATCTTTATCGACCACAAGCTCCCCGTACTGTTGGGAGCTCCGGCGGGTGAGATTCGCTTGTATGCATTGCAAGCTCGAGTCCGCTTGACTGATCGCTGGTCCTTGATCGCGGTCAAGGATGGATACATCGAGAGCGAGAGCCCGCTCATTCAGGACGGATGGGCTGACGTCACCGCCGGCTTGAAGTATTCCTTATATCGGGATGCGTCTTGCGGACGTTTGTTGTCGGCGGGCTTGCGTTATGAGACCAATGCTGGTCATCGAGGGGCGTTGCAAGGGAATGGTAACGGGGTTTTTGACCTGTTTCTTTCCGGTGGGACGCGACTCGGGAATCGCTCCCATTACCTGACCTCTGGCGGTTTGATCCTGCCGGTCGATAGCCATGCCGAGAATCAGATGGCGTATTGGTCCCATCATCTCGACTATCGGATCCTCAAGCGAACCTATCTCTTCAGCGAACTCAACTGGTACAACTACATCCGCGATGCCAATGCCTTTCCGGTCGCTTTGGAAGGAGGCGACCTGTTCAACTTCGGTAGTCCGGGAGTTTCCGGCAACAACATCGTGACCAATGCCTACGGGTTGAAATTCAAACCCAGTCGCCATCTGGAAACCGGGGTGGCTTTGGAATTCCCGCTGACCGAACGCCGCGGGATCCTCGACAATCGGATCACGGCCGACCTGATCCTCCGCTATTGAGTTGTATCCTTCGGCCCGATCGCGGCATCTTGCCGGAGACGGGTCGCCAGCCTTTTCCCTGACAACCTGGCTGCTCGGCTTTTTCCGCACAGCCAGGTTTATCTTTCGTTTTCTTTCGATTTTTCAGCGAGTCTCCCACGGGCAAGGCGGCTACGGCCATGCGGCTTGCTTGCCAGCGACCGCCGTAGTCGATATCCTCGAAGATCTTGCTGTGAAGCTCATCAGCAGCGTCCGTCCCCGAGTAGGGCTTCGCGCATGCTCAGCGCGAAGCGATTCCGTCCCACCTCCTCCGTCCAGATCGGCGACTGCCGATCGCTCGTTGCATCGATCGCTCGTTGTTTTCGTTCACCCCTGCGTGATTGCGGTGAAGGTGGATTGCCGACGGGTGGATCTTGAGCGGCAGATGCGGCGGGACTTGGGGCTGACTCGGCCGACCGGTTCGCCGTGGAGCTTCCCGCTACTACTGATCGTACGTTTTCGAGGGATGCAAAGAAAATCGTGAACGCAATCGCTAGCAAGCAGTTTGAGGGTTCGTGTAGTTGGAAGCGATGGCCGGTCCTGCGGGTAGGTGGCTGGCGTTGGCTAGTTATCGGTTGGCTTGGGGTCGGCTTGCTCCGAGTATCCGAACCGGCCTGCGCCGAGAACGCCGCGACGCTGATGGCGGGAGCGGCGGTGATCGACATTTCACCGCAACGTTTCCCGGTCATTCAGAACGGGGGCTTTTTACCGCGAACGGCCGACCGACTGTCGGCACCGATTTTCGCGAGGAGTCTCGCGTTGCGTCGGGGGGAAACCCAAGCGGTGTTGGTGATTGTCGATTCATGCATGATTCCCCGCGAAGTCTGCGATTTGATCAAGGAAGAAGCGTCGGCCGGTGGTCAGGTTCGCGGCGATCAGATTTTGATCGCCGCCACCCATACACACTCCGCTCCGAGCACCATGGACTATTGTTTGGGCTCGATGCAGGACAAAGAGTACACGGTTCAAGTTATCCCTCAAATTGCGGAAGCCATCCGCCTCTCCTTATCGCGGTTGGAACCTGCTTTGGCTGGTCATGCGGTGGTTGCGGCTTGGGATTACACCCACAGTCGCCGTTGGATCAAACGCAGCGACAAGCTCGGCGAGGATCCGTTCGGCAAGCTGACCGTGCGGGCGATGATGCATCCGAAGCCGCTCAGCGATTACGTCGGTCCTTCGGGGCCGAAAGATCCGGGATTGACTATCCTGAGTATCGTCCGTCCCGACCGGAGTCCGCTGGCCTTGTTATCGAATTTCTCCATGCATTACCACGGGAATGGGGAGGGGATCCATCCCGATTATTTTGGGGTTTTCTGCGCGAAGTTGGAGGGTATGGTGCAAGGGCAGCATCCTGGGCGTTCCTTTACGGCCATGATGTCGCAAGGGACCAGTGGCGACCTTCATCTGCGAAGTTATGATCCGGATCGAGTCGACGAGCCTGCTCCCGATATCCAAAACTACGCTCAAGGCTTGGCGAGTTTAGCGCACGCCGCCATCGATCGGATCGAGTATAGCGATACGGTGCCGATCGCCATCGCTCAGCGGGAATTGAAGCTGGGGCGACGGGTGCCCGACGAGGAGCGGTTGGCATGGGCCCGGCGGCTCAATGAGGCTCGTGGCGAAGCACCGCTCAAGGATCGGCCGGAAGTTTATGCGATGCAGGCGGCTTGGATTCACGAGCATCCCACCACCGACCTCGTCCTCCAGGCGTTGCGGATCGGTGAATTAGGGATTTCGGCGATGCCCAACGAGGTTTATGGGATCACGGGTCTGAAGATCAAGGAGTCCAGTCCGCTAGCGACTACGATGAATATCGAGTTGGCCAATGGAGCAGAGGGTTACATCCCGCCTCCCGAGCAGCACGTGTTGGGAGGGTATACCACCTGGCCTAGCCGCACGGCGGGTTTGGAGGTCCAGGCCGAGCCGAAGATCGTCGAGGCGATCCTGACTTTGTTGGAGCAGGTAGCTGGCCGGCCGCGGCGGGTACGGGCGACGAGCGATGGCCCGGCGGCGGAGGTAGTTCGCGGCTTGCAGCCCTATGCTTTTTATCGCTTCGAGGAGATCCAACCGGCGGTGGCTCGTGATGCCAGTGGTCACGGTCGCCATGGACAACTCGAAGACGGTATCGCCTACTATCTACCCGGAGTCGGGAGTTCGCCAGCGGCCGATATGGCTTCGGCGATTCCCGAGCAGCCCAACGTCTTTTCCGGCCCTCAAATCAATCGGGCTTTGCACTTCGCCGGCGGACGATTGCAGGTCACCGCGGAGAGCTTGCCGCGCGATTACAGCATTTCGTTATGGGTCTGGAATGGGTTTCCGCACCATGAGCGTCCGATCACCGGTTATCTCTGGTCGCGAGGCGATGATCGTCCGTTCGGCGAACATCTCGGCATCGGAGGAACCTTGGGCCAGGCACAGGGCAAGTTGATTTTCTTCGATGGCGAAAAAGTGCGAGAGGGTCAAACGACGCTGAAGCTCCGTCATTGGCATCATGTGGTCTTTGTGCGAACTGGCGATGAGATTCGCGTTCACTTGGATGGCAATGTCATCCCGGATTTGCAGGCAAAGGTGGCTTGGAAGGTTCCGGAGGGGGCAAAGCAGCTTGTTGTCGGTGGGCGGAGTGATGGCCAATTCGGCTTGGAAGGGAAGATCGATGAGGTCGCTATCTTCGACCGTCCGCTCGAAGCGGAAGCGATCCAAAGGCTTTTCGCCAGCTCCGGTCGTCCGCAGGTTGCGGCTTCGGGGCTAGCGGCTGTGCCGAAAGTGCAGCCGCCGGTATCCTCGCAACCGGCGCTCGAACCTCGCGCGGCCGCCGAGGCGATCCAGTTGCCTCCAGGGTTTCGGCTCGAGTTGGTGGCCAGTGAACCCCAGGTCCTGGATCCGGTGGCCTTCGATTGGGACGCTCGTGGCAGATTATGGGTGGTTGAGATGGCTGACTATCCGTTAGGGATGGACAATCAGGGAGCGGCCGGGGGACGTGTCAGGATTCTCGAAGATGGTGACGGCGATGGCTTCTATGAGAGCTCGACGCTCTTCGCCGAACAGCTGAGTTTCCCGAATGGCATTTTGACTTGGCGCGAAGGTGCCATTGTTACCGCCGCCCCAGATATCCTGTACCTGGAGGATAGCGACGGGGATGGCCGAGCCGATCGCCGCGAGGTTCTCATCACTGGCTTGAATGAAGGGAATCAGCAGTTGCGGCCGAACGGCCTGCGGTGGGGCTTGGATGGTTGGGTGTATGTCGCCTCGGGCTCTCCGGGGGCGCACTACACCAACAAAACGCCGCTCCATTCGTTGCGGACTGGCCTAACCATCGACTTGGGAACACGCGATTTTCGTTTTCGTCCGGACACCGGGGAGTTGGCGATCGAAGCGGGTCCGACCCAGTTCGGTCGCACCCGCGATGATTGGGGACATTGGTTTGGGACACAAAACGCCAAGCCGCTTTGGCATTATGTGTTGCCGGAGCATTCCTTGGCCCGTAATCCCTATGTGATGGTAGGGGACACCACGCGGCAGTTGCTGATCAGTCCAGCACCCGTTTATCCAGCCCACGCACCCGAGAAACGTTTTCATAATTTTGCCCAGGCTGGTCACTACACGTCGGCGTGCGGGGGGGTAATCCATCGCGATCCAAAAATGTTTGGTTCGAATTTGCAGGCTTTCGTTTGCGAACCCTTTCATAACCTGTCTCAGCAGTTGGAGCTGAGCGAGGATGGTATTTCCTTCAGCGGTCGAGCCGTGACCTATGGCAAGCGCGATTTCCTCACCAGTACGGATCGTTGGTTTCGGCCGGTGATGGTCCGGACCGGACCGGATGGGGCGTTGTGGGTAGCCGACATGTATCGCTTCATGATCGAGCATCCGCAGTTCCTACCGCCGGAGGGGAAAGAGGAATTGTTGCCGCACTATCGGCGCGGCGACGATCGCGGGCGGATTTATCGCATCGACCGAGTGGATGCGGTTCGTCAGCCGCTAAAGAACCTGAGCCAGGCGACGAGCGCCGAATTGGTAAGGCTGTTGGGGGATGAGAACGGCTTTGTCCGCGACAAGGCCCACCAGATGCTCATGTGGCGGGGGGAGGCCAAGGTTGAGGCGGACTTGCGCGAGGCTGCGCGGCGACCGGCCGAGGTATTGAGGTGTTTGCATGCCTTGTGTGCGATGGAAGGCTTGGGATGGTTGACGCCAGCCGACCTCCTTCCGGCGTTGGCTTCACCGCATCCCGGGCTGTGCGCGAATGCGATTCGCTTGGCGGAACCCTGGCTGAGGCAAGGGGACGAAGCGAATGGTTTGCTAGCCGGGGTTTGCGCCGCGGCCGAACATCCGGATTTGAAAGTGCAGTTGCAGGCCGCCTTGTCGCTGGGCGAGTCGTCATCGCCGAGAGCTGGAGAGGCTTTGGCGGGTTTGATGCTTCGCCACGCGGCGGAGCGGCTCTTGCTGACCGGTATCCTCAGCTCGGCCAAACCGCACCTGACCGCCTGCTTGGAAGCCTATGAGAGGGCGGATTCCGAGCAAGCTGGGCCGTTGTTGCAGCCGTTGCTGCAGTTGTCGATCGGGCTGCAGCGTCGCGATGCGCTCGCCCGGTTGCTTCGTTCGCTGGATGGGCCTCCCCAGGCTGCGGAGACGGTAGTTCGCTTGTCCAGGATGCTCGAAGCGTTGAGGGTCGCTGGCGGCAGTTTAGCGCAGATGGCCGAGGACTCGACCAAGGACGAGCTCGGGCGCGAGGTACAGCGGCTCGATGGCTTGCTCGATCGTTGCTTGTCGTTCGCAGCCGATGGACAACAGCCTTTCGATCAGCGGTTGCCGGTCGCGTTGATGGCAGCCCAAAGTCCAGACCATCGCGAAGCTAGCTTGGCATTGATCGCTGGCTGGTTGGATGCCAATCAGGAGTTGGATGTTCAGTTGTCGGTGATCAAAGCCTTGACCCAAGGCGGGGCAGAGAATGTCCCCGAGTTATTCGCCGAGTTTTGGCCGACTTCGGGACCGGCCGCCCGGCAAGCTCTCATCGAAGGTTTGCTGAGCCGCGAAGCCTGGTGTCTCGACCTGCTTACCCGTATCAAGCGCAAGCAGTTGCCGGTTGCCGCCTTGGATGCGACGCAACGCTCGCGATTGCTGAACCATCAAACGGGCCGCGTGGTCAATCAGGCCAAGCTCGTGTTAGGCAGTATGGAATCCAACCGAGTTTCGGTGATCGCGAGGTACCGGGAGGCCTTGACGTTGCCACCGGATGTAGAGAGCGGACATCGCATCTACCAGAAGGTTTGCGCTGCTTGCCATCGCCATGGTCAGGAAGGGGTGGCCATCGGCCCGGACATGGCAGCCTTTGTCTCGCATGCGCCCGACAAACTACTTGCCAATATCCTCGACCCGAATATCGATATCCAACCTGGTTACCAGGCGTTTCTCTGCAGCTTGAGTTCGGGTGAACAGCTTTTTGGCGTTGTTACCCAAGAGAATGCGACCAGCCTCAGCCTGAAAGGGAAGGATGGAGTAGAACGGACGATTCTTCGTGGAGAGATCGAAGCGATGAAAGGGACCAACGTTTCGTTCATGCCCGAGGGGTTGGAGGAAACCATCACGGTTCAGCAGATGGCCGATCTCATCGCCTTCCTCAAGCAACCGGCTTCGCCGTAGAACCGTACCCGCGGCACACGGGATTGCCCGGAGTTGACCCTCGATTTCCTGGTTTTGGAGCAAAGATAATGTCGTTGACTGGTTGGCTTGGTGGCTTCCTCTTTTTGTGTGGGGCTGCGGTTGCCTCCGAATCGCGGCCCCCGAACATTATCGTCATCCTCTGCGATAATTTGGGGTATGGCGATACCGAGGTCTACAACCCTCAAGCCAGGCAAGCCACGCCTAGGCTCAAGCGGATGGCGGCCGAAGGGATGGTGTTTACCCATGCCTATTCCGCGGCTCCGGTGTGCACCCCTTCCCGTGCGGCCTTGATGACCGGCTGTTATCCGCGGCGTCTCGGTTTGGATCGCACCCCCGGGAAACCGGGGCATGTCCTGGTACCGCGTTCACCGTATGGACTGCATCCCGACGAAGTCACGGTGGCGGAATTATTGCGGCCGGCTGGCTATCGCAGCCTCTGTATCGGCAAGTGGCATCTGGGAGACCAATTGCCCTTCCTCCCGCTGAATCAAGGGTTCGATGAGTTCTTTGGCATTCCCTACAGCGACGACATGGTGGGTACGCCCGATGGGAGTCGTCCACCCTTGCCGCTGATGGAGGGGAATCGGGTCATCGAAGCTCCGGTCGAGGTGAGCACGCTTACCCGGCGGTGTACCGAACGAGCGGTGAACTTCATCGAGGCCAATCGCGAACGCCCGTTCTTCCTCTATTTTCCCGAGATCACTCCGGGGAGTACGGCCAAGCCTCCGGCCCATCCCGATTTCCAGCAGCGGTCGAGCAATGGAGCTTGGGGCGACAGCGTGATGGAGTTGGACTGGTCGGCGGGAGAAATACTCGACGCCGTCGATCGACTTGGTTTAGCCGAAAATACCTTGGT
This sequence comes from Pirellulaceae bacterium, assembly GCA_044371435.1. Taxonomy (GTDB): domain Bacteria; phylum Planctomycetota; class Planctomycetia; order Pirellulales; family Pirellulaceae; genus JAIYDQ01. The sequence goes on from JBILTQ010000144.1 coordinate 9,207, forward strand.
AGTATGGACCAACGATAACGGAGCTCCAGGGGAAAAGACGCGGGGTGGCTCCAGCGATCCGCTGAAGGGTGAAGCATACAATGTCTCCGAAGGCGGGATGCGGATGCCATGGATCGTGCGTTGGAAAGGGCGGGTGCCGGCTGGCCAGCGCAATAGCGAGTTGATCACGCTGATGGATCTCTTGCCAACGGCGGCGAACCTGGCCAAGCAACCTTTACCGGCTGGGCGGGTGCTGGATGGTCGGGATATCACGCCGCTGCTGTTGGGAACCGTCGGGGCCGTTAGCCCCTATCAAGCTTTCTATTACTTCCATCTCGACCAACTCCAGGCGGTCCGGGCTGGACCGTGGAAGCTTTACCTGGGTGGAGCCCCGCAGTCCACGCGGGGGGCAGCTACACTCCAGTCCGGCTCGGCAACCCTCTATCATCTGCATGACGACCCGGCGGAGGAAAACGACCGCATTCACGAAGAGCCGGAGGTCGTGGCTGAATTGATGCAGCACGCAGCCAGGATTCGGCAGGAGTTAGGGGAAGGTGAGCTGGTCGGGCCAGGCTGTCGTTTATTGGGAAAGGTCGATAATCCGACCCCTCGATTGCTCGAACCCTGAGAACGACCGCAACGGCGGTTGTGCGCCGCGGCGTGCGTCATGGTGATGGATTTATAAGCGAGTAACGTAAACCTTCATCAGGCCCTTCGATGGGTGGCCTCGCCTGGAGTGAACCTGGATGAATGTGCCGTGCTTCCCCGAGTTAGCGTTTCAGCCTTCGCCTTGGATCGATGGACGATGGGGTGAAGGTGGCGATGCCGTGACGGTGGTCAATCCAGCGACCGGGGCGAGCTTAGCCACCGTCCACTTGGCAGATGAAATCGGGCTGCAGCAGGCAATCGATGGAGCGTGGCAGAGGTTGCGGGGCTGGCAAGGGGTCTCGGCGATCAGCCGTGGCCAGATCCTGCAGCGAGTGGCTGGTTTATTGCTGGAACGCAAGCGGCCGTTGGCCAGATTGTTAACCGCTGAGCAGGGAAAACCATTCTCGCAGGCAGTGGCGGAAGTGGAATATGCGGCCAGCTTCTTCCAGTGGTACGGCGAAGCCACGCGAAGGATCTATGGTCGGATTGTTCCGCATCCGGACGTGGGCCGCGAGTTCTTGGTGCAGCCAAAGGCCTTGGGGGTTGTCGGTTTGATCACTCCCTGGAATTTTCCGTTAGCTCAAGGGGCCAAGAAATTGGCGGCGGCTTTGGCGGCGGGTTGCACCGCGGTGTGGAAGCCGGCGGCTGCGACCCCTTTGATTGCCTTGGCGTTGGCCCCTATCCTCCAAGAGGCGGGAGTGCTAGATGGAGCGGTCCAGATCGTCCCTGCCCCCGGACCGCTGGCAGGAGCGGTCTTGACCAGTCATCCGCAGGTTCGCGGTTTGAGTTTGACCGGGTCGACGGCCACCGGCAGTTCATTGATGGCGGCAGCGGCTCCCGGGCTACAGCGGGTCTCCTTGGAGTTAGGGGGGAATGCGCCGTTCATCATCCTCCCCGACGCGGATTTGGATTGGGTGGCCGAGCAGTTGCTGCGTTTGAAGCTGTTGGTTTCCGGGCAGGTGTGTGTCACTGCCAATCGCGTCTTTGTCGATGAAAGGCAAGTCCCGGTGCTCGCTGCAAAATTGGCGGATCGTTTGCGCGGGATTCGGATCGGCGACGGATTATGCGAGGGCGTGGAGGCCGGTCCGTTGATTCATGCTCAGGCCTGCGCCGGGGTGCAGGCCTTGGTCGAGCAAGCGGTGGCGCAAGGGGCCCGGATTGTGGCGAAGAATGAAAGCTATATCGATGAGCCTGCGCTGCGAGCGGGTAGTTTCTTTCCGGTTTTGGTCATGACCGGGGTGGAAGACTCGATGGCCTTGGCTCGCGAGGAAATTTTCGGTCCGGTCATTCCCTTGATCGGTTATCGCGGAGTGCGCGAGGTGATCGAACGGGCGAATGCTACACCCTATGGCCTGGCGGCGTACGTATATGGCCGCGATCCATGGAACTGTCGGGCGGTGGCGGAACAGTTGGAGGTCGGGATCGTTGGCGTCAATGAATGGCGGCCGCTGCGGGCGGAGATCCCTTTCGGTGGTGTCAAGAAAAGCGGTTTTGGAGCGGAAGGGGGCGAAGAAGGCTTGGACGAATTCCTGGAAAAACAAGTGATTTCGCTGCCGAAGCCGACCATCGCGCATCCGGCCTAGACCGCAGATGCTACCATGGTTCACCGCTCTGATATCGTCGAAGCATGGATGGTCGGCGTCGGGGTGGATTCGCAGGGGAAGGTGTGGTTCGACCGATGACAGATGATCGATGTTGATTGAGGTAACGATCCGATGAGGATGAAGCTTCGCGTGGCTAGCGTACTGCTGTTATGGCTAGGGCTGGCAGGCTACCGGGCAGCTTCCGCCCAGGTTTCTCCAGCAGTCGAGCGTCTAGCGCGCGACCAATTGATGTGGTTTGCTGACGAGCAGCAGCGGGTCGGACCAGTGCACGGGGTGGAGCAATGGCTGAAGCGGCGACATTCGATTGTCGCCGCGATGCAGGGAGTCATGGGGAAACTTCCCGGGGAGGAGCGGCGTTGTCCGTTGGAAGTGCAGGTCGAGGAAGAGTGGGATGGGGGGAGCTATGTGCGTCGTTTGATCAGCTACCAGTCCGAGGTCGGTTGTCGCGTCCCCGCCTACCTGTTGATCCCGAAGCGGTTGCTCGCGTCCGGCGGCAAGGCCTTTGCCATCCTATGCTTGCACGGGACCAACAACATTGTCGGCCATGGCTCGGTCGTCGGGCTTGGCGATCGGCCCAACCGAAATTATGCGGTCGAGTTGGCCGAACGTGGGCTGGTGACTTTGGCTCCCAACTATCCATTGCTTGCCA
>JBILTQ010000145.1:0-12056 GCA_044371435.1 Pirellulaceae bacterium
GGTGGTCAGGGTCTGCGACTGCCGACCGGCCGCCAGGGTATGTCCCAGGGCGTGAAGGTAGACCGAGGCCAGGAGGACGACCAGCAATTGAAAGGCGGACCCCAACCCCGTCAGCCCATCGCGGAAATCGGTCCGCCCGAGCACCCACAGGACGATCAGCCAGAAACTCCAGTGGATAGTGGTGTCGATGTTGGGGAAGGGCCCCAGCCGCCACGATGAGAACATCGTTACGCTTTCCTAGGAAACCATGGCTTGCGCCATGCCGATGACTTCGCCAGAACCTAACAACGTACCACACCCGGGTTGGGTGCAGCTATGGCATCCCCGGGAAACCGTGGAATTCACTGTTTTGATCGCCAGCTGCTTGCTGATCAACGCGCTGCACCATCGCTGGGGAGCGGCGGCGGTCGGCCCGCTGACCTGGGTCGTTGTCGCTTGGGCCATGGCCAAGACCGCCTTTTACTTCGGTGAGACCCTGTGGCATTTGTTGAAAGCTACGGCGTGCGATCTGGCCTACCATCGCTTCCTGGTGTTGATGGCCTACAACATGGCGGAAGTCACCTTTTCCTATGCCCTCGATTTTTACTGCCTGCAGCGGCTCGATCCGACCAATCTCGAAGGGATCCATGCTGGCTTGTCGATGCCGCAATTGCTCTTTGAGTGTTTCTACTTCAGCGTCCTCAACTTTTCCTTTTTTGGTTACGGTGATATCCTCCCGAGGAGCGTGCCGGCCAAGCTGGTGATGCTGTTGGAGGTGGTGACCGCCTTTACGACGGTGATCTTCCTGATCTCCGACTTTGTCAGTATGAAAGATTCGATGAGGCGTCCACCGCATGTCCGGTGAGGAATTCCAACCCGCTTCGACTCCGTGCCCTCCGAGCGAGCGCGATGCTCGTCAAGCTACAGTCGAGGAACTCTCCCGCTGGCTGCAAGAGCAGTCCGCCGGCGACGGGCTGCTTACGCTGCGCGGCTGCCAGCGTCCCGATTTCCTGGCGACCCCCTTGCATACCAGCAGCACCATCGAATTGCACGGGGAACTCGGCGACTACTGCGTCGGCGGGTTGCGTGGGGCGGAGGTCCGTATCCATGGCCCGGCCGGGCATGGGCTGGCTTGCGGGATGGAATCCGGGACCCTCACGCTGAACGGAGCGGCGGGCGATTGCCTGTTGGCCTTTGGACACGGAGGGACGGTCTGTGTGCGCGGGTCGGCCGGTCGGCGGGCGGCTTGCGGGATGGATGGAGCCGAGTTGGTGGTCACCGGCGATGTGGGAGCCGAAGCCGGTTATCGGATGCGGAGTGGTTTGTTGTTGGTGCTGGGCGATGCCGGTCCGATGCTCGGCGCGGGGATGGGCGGTGGGACCTTGCTGGTGGCCGGATCGATCGCATCGTCGGCGTCAGCGATCGAGGAGGACCGGTTGCGCGATGCCGACCGGTTGCGGATGAGTTTGCTGTTGTTGAAAGTCGGGCTTGAGGTCAAGCCGTCCAAGCTTCGCGTCTTTCGCAGCGTGCATGCCCCATGAGCGGCCGCGGGTTAGCCTCTCGGAGATTCCTGCCAGGCGATGTCCGGTGCCACGGGGTGGGGCCGTCGCGCATCCCTGGGCGCGGGGGGCATCCGCCGCCGCGCTGGCGATGGTTGTTGAAACAATCTTTGTTGGAACAAGTATCGGCTCCGCCGGTACCGTTCGAGCAGGGCTGGGTGGTGGCTGATGGCAACGAACGACGAGGAGGGAGGAGGCGATGAACATTCCACCGCTGCGATGGCGCTCGGCTGAGGAGGTCTGGGCGGGGGCGGGTTGCGATCCGATCTGTTCGACCGAGTCTCCTCAAGGGCAACCAGCTTTCGCCTCACGGTACTGGTTGCGGACGGCGGCCCTGGAGCAAGGGTGGCAGTTGGGGGCAATGCCGCCTGAATTGTTGCACGCCTTGGCGGCGGCGATGAAGCGGCAGGCGGGGATGCTGGTCACCGCGGCCGCTGCCATGGTCGACATGCCGCTGCGCGATGCGCCGCGGCGCATCGAACCGCTGGGGGGACGCAGCCTGCCGAGCTTCGATAGTCTGGCGTCGGCCGATGGCTTCGAGCTGCAGTTGGGTTATCACTATTTCGACGAAGACGGAGGGGATCCCCAAGTCAGTTTAAAGCCGTTGCTCATCGAATGGCCCATCGATAGCCCCTCCTCAAAGCTGCTCGGCAAAAAACTGGAGTGCTTGCGGCGAATGGCTGATCCGCCGCTCGCCGCCTGCCTCTCGCTCCCCTGGACCCATCCAACCTTGCTTGACGGGGATGCGTTGAGCTGGTTGCGGGACCTGCCGATCACCTTCCTCACCTTGCGTTGGCCGCAGCTTTGTCTTGCCAGCCAGCACCCAGCGGCCGGCTATTTCGCTATCGAGCCCGACTCGGTGGCGGCAGCGGTGCGGCGGGCCTTGGAGGCGTCGGGGATGGCATCGATCCAAGTGCTGCTCGATTATCCTTGGCGCGATGGTTACCAGGCCGGCGCGGCGATCGCGGCCGGCGCGGCCGGAGTCTACCTCGATGGCTATCTGCAGCGATGCTGGTCGGCGATCGATCCGGGCAGCCATCCTTTGGGGATGGAACTTTTGCTGGGGGCCAGCGGGCAGCGGGCGGCGGCATCGGCGGTGCGTGCGATCAGCCATTGGCGCGAGGTGATGCAGCGGTTGGGCAATGAGCAGCCCATCGATCGCTTTGCTGCCCAGGTACAAGCGGTGATGGAAGTGGTGGAGGGAGGAAGGTAATGAGTCGCTATGCGGTGATCGGGACGGGAGCTTTGGGAGGTTACTACGGAGGGCTGTTAGCCAAGGCCGGGCAGGAGGTTCATTTCCTGATGCGCTCGGATGCCAGCCACGTCCGGCAGTTTGGCTTGCGGGTCGATTCGAAGCACGGCGACTTTCATCTCCCTGCGGTGCATGCTTACGCCGCGGTCGAAGAGATGCCGGTGTGCGAATTCGTCATCGTCGCTTTGAAATCGACGCACAATGCGGCCCTGGCCCAGCTCCTGCCGCCGGTCCTCGGGAAAGAGGGTTACGCCATCGTGCTGCAGAATGGCTTGCATGTCGAGTCGGCCACGGAGGCGGTGGTCGGTGCGGGACGGGTCATGGGGGGATGCTGCTTCCTGTGCAGCAACAAAGTCGGGCCGGGGCATATTCGGCATCTCGATTACGGTAATATCCTGCTGGGCAGTTATCGCGGTTTGTCGGGGACCAGCCCCGAAGTACCCGTCGCGGTCCTCGATCGGGTCGTCGGCGATTTCGCCAAAGCTGGAATCCCGATCGAAGGGACTTCCCGTCTGCAGTTGGCCCGCTGGAAAAAGCTGATGTGGAATATCCCTTTTAACGGGTTATCGGTCATCTTGAATACTGCTACCGATCGCTTGATGGGCGACGCGGCTGGCCGCGCCTTGGTCCGGGCGATCATGGAAGAAGTTCAGGTGGCGGCCAATGCTTGTGGTGAGCCGGTCCCCGTTTCGCATATCGATTACCTGATCGAGCATACCGATCAGATGGTGCCCTATGACAGCAGCATGCGGTTGGATTACCTGGCCCAGCGACCGATGGAGATCGAGGCGATCTTCGGCAATCCCTTGAAGGCCGCCAGGGAAGCCGGGATGGCTGCCCCTCGCATTCAAGTCCTTCATGACCAATTGAAATTTCTCGAGCGGAATCGCCTTGAAGGCAACTCGAAGGGAGCCGCGGGCTAGTCTACAATCGGGCGAGTTCGTCTTGCTGGCTACTCCCTCTCGAGGTTTTCTCCCGATGCGCACGACCCACCTCCCCTTCCGCCTGTCGCTTCACCCGGTGGCTTGGCAACCCGCCATCGTCTTCTGTATCGTCGCGGTCTTCCTGATCGCTCGTTCGTCTTTGCCCATCGGGGCGGCTGAGCGGTTGAACGTCTTGATCATCACCACCGACGATATGAGTTGCGATTCGGTGGGCGTTTATGGCTGCAAGCTGCCGGGGACGACCCCCACCATGGATCGCTTGGCTACCCAGTCTTTGCGGTTCGAGCATGCGCATGTGCAGGTCGGTAACTGCATGCCATCACGCAACGTCATGTTCTCCGGCAGGTATCCGCATCACAGTGGGGTAGAGGGGTTTTATCAAGTCAAAAATCCCGGCTTCCCGGTGATGGCCGATTGGATGAAACAGGCGGGATACTTTACCGCCATTCGCGGCAAGATTTCGCATTCCACCCCGTACCATCCCTATCCCGCCTGGGATCTGCTGCTCGATACACTTCCCGATGGTCGACCGGCTCAGACGAAAAACATCGAGTCCTATTACCTTTCGGCCCGGCAGGCGATGGAGGCGGCCAAGGCCGCCCGGCAGCCCTTCTGCTTAAACATCAATATCTCGGATCCTCACAAGCCTTTTTACGGCGAAGGGCCTCAGCCGGAGGCGAATCCCCCCAGCCGCATTTTCACCGCCGAGGAGGTGCCGGTACCCGGCTTCCTTCCCGATTCGCCCAAGATCCGGGAGGAGTTGGCCTTGTACTATTCCTCGGTTCGCCGCGCCGATGATTGCCTGGCCGGAATCCTTCGCGCTCTGGAGGAATCGGGGGAGGATTCGCGGACGCTGATCTTCTTCCTTTCCGACCATGGGATGCCCCTCCCCTTTGCCAAGACGCAACTTTACTATCACAGCACGCGCACGCCGTGGATGGTGCGTTGGCCGGGGGTGGTCAAGCCGGGTTCGGTCGATAGTCAGCATCTGATCTCGGGGGTGGACCTGTTGCCGACGTTGCTGGATATCGTTGGGATCGCTCATCCGGAGGGGTTGGATGGTCGCTCCTTTGAACCGATCCTGCGCGGTCAGACGCAAGCCGGGCGCGACATGGTCATCACCGAGTACAACGAAAACTCGGGGGGCCATCGCCATCCGATGCGAGCGCTGGTGACCCGCGACTTCGCGTATATCTTCAACCCGTGGTCCAATGGTCAGCGGGTAATGGCCACAGCCACCATGGGGACAGTCAGCTATCGCGAGATGCAGGCCTTGGCCAAGTCGGACGCGGAAGTCGCGCGGCGTTTGGATTTGTTCGAGCATCGCGTTCCGGAAGAGCTCTATAACTACGCGACCGATGCCGATGCGCTGCGGAATCTGGTAGCCGATCCGGCCTATCAGGCCGAATATGCGCGATTGACCCAGGCCTTGGAGGCCTGGATGGTCCAGACCAAGGATCCGATGCTGGAGGTCTTTCGGCAGCGGCGGGATCCGGCGGCCCGCGAGGCGTACATGGCGATGGTCGAGCAGCAGGCGGCGGCTCGGAAGGGGGCGGCGGGGGGCAAAGGAAAAGCCAAAGCCGGCCGGGGGAAGGGCAAAGGGAAGAAGCAGGCGGCCGCCAAAGCTATCGAGGCGGGTGACGAATGAGCCGTGCGTTGCAGATCGCCGGCTGGCGGTCGGGGCCTAGGTGGACCATCGGCTGGTTTGCTTGGTGGATCCTGGGCTTCGGGCCACGGCTTTTGGGGGCGGAGGCGATCCAGCCCAATATCCTTCTGATTTTGGCCGATGATCTGGGGTATGGTGAGCTGGGTTGCTACGGTGGCCGTCTCCCCACACCCCAGCTGGATCGGCTCGCAGCCGAGGGGATCCGTTGTACCCAAGGCTATGTGACCGCTCCTTTTTGCGCCGCGTCCCGGGCAGCCCTACTCACCGGGCGCTTGCAGACCCGTTTCGGTTTCGAGTTCAATCCGATTGGGGCCAAGAACGCGGAAGCCGGGATCGGGTTGCCGGTCGAGCAGACGACGTTGCCGATGCGGTTGCGGCAAGTGGGCTATGTCACTGGCTTGGTTGGGAAATGGCATCTGGGCGGGACGGCCCCCTTCCATCCGCAGCGGCGAGGCTTCGATGAATTTTTCGGCTTCCTCCATGAAGGGCATTACTACGCACCGCCCCCTTGGGAAGGGTTCACGACTTGGCTGCGGCGCGAAGCCTTGCCGCAGCGCGCGCCAGCCGCTTCGCGACTTGGCCCCGATCGCTGGGTATCGGCGGATGGGAAGGTGGTGTGGTCGACTCATCTCAAACACCGGGAACCCGATTACGATGCCGACAATCCGATCCTGCGGAGCAGCCAACCGGTCGGCCAGGTCAGCGACTTGACGGAGGCCTTCACCCGCGAGGCCGAAGCCTTTATCGAGCGTTACCGCCAACAGCCCTTCTTGCTGATGGTATCCTACAACGCGGTGCACAGCCCGCTGCAAGTGGCCGACAAGTACCTCGAACGCGTGGCGGCCATCGACGACATCCAGCGGCGGATTTTCGCCGGAATGCTTTGCCAGCTCGACGACGGCGTGGGACGCATCCTCGATCGCTTGGAGTCCTGCGGCATTCGCCAGCAGACGCTGGTGGTCTTTCTGAGCGACAACGGGGGGCCGACCCGCGAACTGACTTCGAGCAACCAGCCGCTGCGCGGCGAGAAAGGGGAGTTGCGGGAGGGGGGGATCCGCGTTCCATTCCTGGTCTCCTACCCGGGGGGGATGCCGGTGGGAGCGATCGAGCACCGGCCGGTCAGCGCGCTGGACATCGTCGCCACCGCCATGCACTTCGCCGGCTGCCCGCCGGATGTGACGCTCGACGGTCAAGCCTGGTGCGATTGGCTGGGGGAGGCCCAGCGGCCGCAGGAGGCTCGCGACCGCTTCTATTGGCGGGTGGGGCGGCAGGCCGCCTATCGCCGAGGCGATTGGAAGATTTATCGCGGCCGCGAAGCCAACGCCCCGTGGGAACTGTACCAACTGGCGGAAGACATCGGCGAATCGGTCGATCTGGCTGCTCGGCATCCCGAAACCTTGAACGAGTTGCGGCAGGCTTGGGAGCGGCTGGATGCGGCGATGGTCGGGCCGCGGTGGTAATCGGTTATGCCTTGGTCTGGATTGCGGGACTGACCAGGGGCCTCACGATGTTTGCCGCCAATCCGGCTGGATAGGATCAAGGCGTAGGATGGTGGTTCGCAGCACGCGTCAGCTAGTCGAGGATCTTCGTCGGCACGGTCGCTTGATCGAGCTTACGGAGCCGGTCTCACCGTTCCTGGAGATGGCCGAGATCCAGCGTCGGGTTTACGCTCGCGGCGGGCCGGCGATCCTCTTCTCCCGCCCGCTGGCGACCGCCTTTCCGATGGTCGGGAATCTTTTTGGAAGTCTCGACCAGGCGCGCTTCATTTTTCGGCGAACGCTGGACCGCGTGCGAAGGGCGATCGAGTTGAAGATCGATCCGATGCAGGGGTGGAAGCAACCGTGGCGGTATGCAGCGATCCCATGGACAGCCCTGCACATGCTTCCCAAGCGGGTGGCGACGGGGCCGGTGCTGCGGCATGCGACCTCCTTGACGAAATTACCTTCCCTGGTGAGCTGGCCCGACGATGGTGGTCCATTCATCACCTTGCCGCAGGTCCTGAGCCAGGGGCGCGGGGGGAGTCGGCGAACGGCCTCGCTGGCGGACATCAACCTGGGGATGTACCGCGTGCAATTGAGCGGTAATGACTACCTGCCTGACCAGGAAGTCGGCCTTCACTATCAACTCCATCGCGGCATCGGGGTCCACCATCAGGCGGCCCTGCAGGACGGTCGCCCCTTCCCGGTGACGATCACCGTGGGTGGCCATCCGGCCATGACCTTGGCCGCAGTGATGCCATTGCCGGAGGGCTTGAGCGAATTGATGTTCGCCGGTGCCTTGGCTGGCCATCGTATCCCGATGATTGTCGGGGACGGGCATGCTCCCATCTATGCCGACGCGGACTTCGTCATCGCCGGCGAGGTATGTCTGGAGCGCCTGAAACCCGAGGGACCCTTCGGCGATCACCTGGGCTACTACGCGCGGCAACATCCCTTTCCCTACCTCAAGGTTCGGCGGGTGGCTCATCGCGAGGGGGCGATTTGGCCCTTCACCGTGGTCGGACGACCGCCGCAGGAGGATACGACCTTCGGGGAGCTGATCCACGAGTTGACCGGGCCGATCGTGCCGACGGTCCTGCCCGGTGTCAAGGCAGTGCATGCAGTGGATGCGGCTGGGGTGCATCCGTTGCTGCTGGCGGTAGGGAGCGAGCGTTACACGCCGTACCAGCCGAGCCCGCGGCCGCAGGAGTTGCTGACGCAAGCCCATGCCATCCTCGGTCAAGGACAGATGTCGTTAGCCAAGTACTTGATGATCATCAACCACCAGGACGCACCGGACTTGGATCTTCACGACCTCACCTCCTTCTTCGAGCATTTTTTAACACGGGTCGACTGGCGGCGCGACCTGCATTTTCAGACGCAGACGACGATCGATACGCTCGACTACAGCGGCGAGGGGCTCAACCAGGGGTCCAAGCTGATCCTGGCGGCCGTCGGACCGCCGCGCCGTCGCTTAGCGCGGGCGGTTCCCGAGGCGTGGCAATTGCCGGAAGGTTTTGGCCCGCCGCAGGTCTGCTTGCCCGGGGTTTGGGCGCTGCGCGGCCCGGCGAAGCTGGCGGCGAGTGGACCGGAGGAAGAAGAAATTCCGGCGGATGTGTCGCGGTTGCTGGCCTACGGCGAAAGCCATTACCCGTCCGAATACCGAGCAGCCGCCCGGAGTCCCGGCCAAGGGATGCGGCGACCGACGAGCGACGATCCATGGGGTGGCTTTCCGCTGTGGGTCATCGTCGATGATGCCGAGTTCGCCAGTCGTCAGCTGAATAATTTTCTGTGGGTAACCTTCACCCGCAGCAATCCGGCTAGCGATATCTATGGACTGTTCGCTTTCCAACACAAAAAGCATTGGGGCTGTCTGGGGCCGTTGATCATCGACGCGCGGCGGAAGCCCCACCATGCCCCGCCGCTGATCGAAGACAAGCAAGTAACAGCCAAGGTGGATGCGATGGCGGCCCGGGGGGGACCAATCGCCCGCTACCTGTAACGCTGGTCTTTCGCTTGCCTCGCAGCCGTTGCTTCCTGCGCGATCAGGGCCTGCCCTGGCGCAAACGCCACAATCGCTACCCTGAGTGGAACGATGAGGAAAGCTGTACCTTCCAGCGAAGTTTTTTCGCTCCGGGGCTTTGTTATCGGCAATGATCCGATACACCCGATCGACTTCTTCTAGCGATGGCGATGCTGCGATGGATTCTCGACCCCACTTCCTCCTGTTTTGCGACGGACACAATCCAAAACTGGCGACCGAAGCGGCGACGAGCGGTACCGCCGGGTCTAGCCGTGGTCATTGGCGCTTCATCCTCGAAAACCTGGAAGCTGGGACTCGCGTTGAAGTCTCGGATGCCGAGCTGATGTTCGCCCCGGAGCGGGCTGCCTTGCTGGCGGTCGTCCGCGGCTTGGAGGCTTTGGATCAGCCGAGCCGAGTCACCTTGGTGACCACCAGCCGCTACGTCGCCCGCGGGCTGCAGTTTGGCTTGAGTGAGTGGCGGGAAAGCGATTACTGCTGGGAGCATTTCGGCAGTGTGCAGCCGATCCGGAACGCCGATCTTTGGCGAAGGATCGATCATGCGATGCAGTTCCATCAAATCAACTGTCGCTGGATTGCGGGTGAAACCGCCGAGGAAGGGGCGACGGCGACCCGCCTGGAAGCCGAGCCACTTCAGGAGTCGCGAGCCGAGGGAGGCCGACCGTCGGTTCAAGCAGCGGCTGGTCCGAAGGTTGCGCGGAAGCGACCGCGTCAGCCCGCCCCGGTGGCCTCGGCCTCCTCGTCAGGGGTCTGGATGGGGAAGATCCGGCACTTCGGTTCGAAGTTAAGGGAGTTTTGTCAGCCTGAGGTCAAGCCGGCCCAAAGTTGGGGATGGTTCTCCAGCGAAGGCCGCAGCCTCGGAGTCTAGTTTTCGTAGGATCGATAGGATATCAGGAACGACGGAGTTTCTTGTGCAAACGCAGCTTTCGTTGAGGAATCTCAGCAGTCTTTTGGAAGGGACGACGGCCAATCCCGCCGAATTCCTCGGGCCGCATCGTGTTGAAATGGATGGTCGCCAGGCCTTGAGTGTCCGCGCGTATCTTCCCCGCGGGCAACAGGTGTGGCTGATCGATAAAGCCGCCGGCGTGCAGCGTCCGATGCGGCGAATCCATCCCTCGGGACTTTTTGAAGGCATGATCCCTATACAATCGGAGGTTGGTTCCTTGAATTCGCTTACCCATCGTGACGCGGCCACTAATTTTCAGTATCAATTACGCGTCGCGAATCAAGACGGGAACATCCAAGACATGCACGATCCTTACGCCGTATCCAGTATCTTCAGCGATTTCGATCGCCATCTGTTCGGTAGTGGAAAGCACTGGAAAATTTATGAAAAGCTGGGGGCACACCTGCGGCAGGTCGATGGCCAGTCGGGGGTGAATTTCGCGGTCTGGGCCCCTAATGCCCAAAGCGTCCAACTGGTCGGAGATTTCAATCATTGGGATGGCCGCGGACACACCATGCAAAAGCATGTACCGGCCGGGATTTGGGAGCTGTTTGTGCCGCATCTCGAAGCGGGGGCGAAGTACAAATTCCGCATCCGCACTTTCGATGGCCAGACGATGGACAAGACCGATCCCTATGGATTTTTCGCCGAATTGCCGCCGCGTACCGCCTCCGTCGTCCAACCGCTCGATCGCTATCAATGGAACGACCAGGCATGGCTGGAACGGCGGGCCAACAGCAACCCGTTGAACCGTCCAATGTCGGTCTATGAGGTCCACCTGGGATCCTGGAGAAAAACCAGCGGCGGGGTCCATGGCTGGATGAACTACCGCGAGATCGCCCATCAACTGGTGGCCTACTGCAAAGAGATGGGGTTCACCCATATCGAACTGTTGCCGATTTCCGAGCATCCGTTTACCGGTTCGTGGGGCTACCAGACCGTTGGCTATTTTGCTGCCACCAGTCGTTATGGTACCCCGGAAGACTTCATGTACTTGATCGATCACTGCCACCTCAACGACATCGGCGTGATCATCGATTGGGTTCCTGCCCACTTCCCCAAAGACGGTCATGGTCTGCGACGTTTCGACGGTACCGCCCTGTTCGAACACGAGGATCCGCGCCAGGGGGAGCATCCCGACTGGGGGACGATGATTTTTAATTTCGGTCGTACCGAGGTCCGGAATTTCCTGGTGGCGAATGCCCTCTTCTGGTTGGACAAGTATCACATCGATGGCCTGCGGGTGGATGCGGTCGCCTCGATGCTGTACCTTGACTATTCACGCAAGGATGGTGAGTGGGTCCCGAATGCTTACGGGGGCCGCGAGAACCTGGAGGCGATCCATCTGTTGCAGGAATTCAACGAACAGACCCACCTCCATCATCCGGGGGTACTGACGATCGCCGAGGAATCCACGGCTTGGCCGGGTGTCAGTCGGCCGACCAGTCATGGGGGATTGGGCTTCTCGGTGAAGTGGAACATGGGGTGGATGAACGATACCTTGCGCTACATGCGGCATGAGCCGATCCATCGCAAGTACCACCACAACGAAGTCACCTTTAGCTTGATCTATGCCTTCACCGAGAACTTTGCCTTGCCGTTATCGCACGACGAAGTCGTCCACGGCAAGGGGTCGCTGATCGCCCAGATGTCGGGCGATCTCTGGCAGAAGTTCGCCAACCTGCGGTTGCTGTATTCCTACATGTGGACCCATCCGGGTAAGAAACTGCTGTTCATGGGGAGCGAGTTAGCCCAGTGGCACGAGTGGAACTATGACGGTGAGCTCCAATGGGACTTGCTGCAATGGGATACGCATCGCGGGATCCAGAAACTGGTGGCCGACTTGAACCACCTGGTGCAGCGGGAACCGGCCTTGCACGAGTTGGATTTCGATGGCGCGGGCTTTGAATGGATCGATTGCATGAACGCCGAGGATAGCGTCCTGTGTTACCTGCGAAAGGCCAAGGACCCCGACGATTTCCTGGTGGTGGCCGCCAACTTCACCCCCGTCGTTCGCCGCTATCGCGTGGCGACTCCCAAGGCTGGCTACTATCGCGAAATCTTCAACAGCGATTCGTCGTACTATGCCGGTAGCAACGTGGGGAATTATCCGGGGTTGCAGGCAGATGCCAATCATCCACACTTTGGCCGACCGGCGTCGATGGAGATCAACCTGCCACCGTTGGGGATC
>JBILTQ010000176.1:0-10904 GCA_044371435.1 Pirellulaceae bacterium
CGAGGCGCGAAAAACATCCTCGCGCACATCCTTCTCCGGGATATCGATCTCCGTCGAATCGCCCACTTCGGGCGAGACATCCACCGCCGCAAAGCTGGTTTGGCGTTTCCCATCGGCATTGAACGGGCTGTTCCGTACCAGCCGATGCATCCCTTCCTCCCCCTTGAGGTACCCGTAGGCCATCGGCCCGCGGATCGCGATCGTGGCTTGGGTAATACCGGCCTCTTCGTTGTCGGAGCGGTCAAGCAGCTCGGCGTCGTAGCCGTGCTGCTTGGCCCAACCTAGGTACATTCCCAACAGCATTTCCGCCCAATCGTTGGCATCCAAGCCGCCATCGCGTGCATGCACGCTGAGGATGGCACCGCAGCTGTCCATCGGGCCATTCAACAAAGCCGCTAGTTCTAATTGTTCGACCGTCTGGGTGAGCGATGCCAGTTCCTGGGCGACCTCGGATTCCAGGGCCGAATCTTCTTCGGCCATAGCGATCAGTTCGGGCACCGCATCGGCCCTGCCCATCGCTTCTCGCAGCGGTTGGACGACGCTGCGTAAAGTCTTTAGGTCCGAGACGACTTGCTGGGCTCGCTCCTGATGACCCCAAAAATCCGCGGCACCCATCCGCGTTTCCAACTCAACGATCGCTTGAAGCTTTTGATCGTAGTCAAAGAGACCCCCGTAAGACTTGGAGTCGCTGAACCAAACCTTGCAACTGCGTATTTAATTCCGAGATACCCATGGCTTTGATATTTCCAACATAAAGGAAGGCGATTTCCCGAGGGATCGCTGAACTGATGGCCTCTATCGTAACGGCTGATCGTTAGCTGGCGAGGCCTCGGTCGAGTTTCTTACGACCGAGCCGATAAGAACGCCTCAGGCTTTCCTGACCCCCCCCGCTCGGCGCCGTGAAAGAGACCGATCGTGGATACCGCCCTACTTCTTGATCCCTCGTCCGCCCCGGCCCGCATCGGGCCAAGCAAACCTGGGTTCCTCTGGGGAGCACCGCGTGGCCGCGAGGGACTGACTCCAGCCGATGGAAGAGCCGGAGCGATTTACGGGCTGGCCTGCTGCACCAGTAACTGAATCGCCTTGTCGCTGATGTCTTTGCGGCACCAGCCCCCCTGCCAGCGAATTTTTTGAACGGCGGTGTAAGCCTGGAGTTTGGCTTTGGCAATCGTCTCACCCAAGGCGGTCACCCCCAGCACTCGCCCACCATCGGTGACCACCTTGCCGTCGACCAACCGGGTACCGGCATGAAAGACTTTGACATGCTCGATCGCCGCAGCCGCCTCCAAACCAGAAATCTCTCGACCTCTTTCGTAATCCCCCGGATAGCCTTGGCTGGCCATCACCACGCAGATCGCTGGTCGCGGATCCCAAACCGGAGGTTCGATCTGGTCAAGCTTTCCGTCGACCGTACCCTCGAGGATATCGAGCACATCGCTCTGCAATCGCATCAGCAACGGTTGACACTCTGGGTCTCCGAAGCGGACATTGAATTCAAGGACCTTGGGACCGGCGTGGGTCAACATCAGGCCAGCATAGAGCACTCCTTGGAAGGGTTTACGCGACCGTTTCATCGCATGGACGGCCTGCACCAACACCCGTTCCTCAATTATTTCCAGGGTCTCTTCGTCGACCATCGGCGTCGGACAGTAGGCCCCCATCCCCCCGGTATTCGGACCAAGGTCGCCGTCGAAGGCAGCTTTGTGGTCCTGGGCCGGCGGCAGTACGAGGATGGTCTTTCCGTCGGTGATGGCCAGCACGCTGACCTCGGGCCCTTCCAGTCTTTCTTCGATCACCAGTTGCGTTCCGGCCTTGCCAAATTCCATCTTGCGACCGATCCGGTCGATGGCTTCCAACGCTTGTTCACGCTCGGCACAGACAATCACCCCTTTCCCACTAGCTAACCCATCCGCCTTCACCACCACCGGCGCCTTGTCGTACTCGCCGGGAAACCTGGCTTTGATATACCGCATCGCGCTATCGGCATCGCGAAAGGTTTGATAGTCGGCGGTCGGAATATCGGCTTGTCGCAACAACTGTTTGCAAAAAACCTTGCTTCCCTCCAACTGGGCGGCCGCTTGGTTCGGCCCAAAGGCGCGAATCCTGTGCTCGGCCAAAGCGTCGACCAGCCCCAACGTCAACGGGGCCTCGGGGCCGACAACCACCAGATCGACACTTTCCTTTTTAGCAAAGGCCACCAGCCCGCGCACGTCATCCGCCGCCAGCGGCACGTTCTCCCCCTCCATGGCCGTGCCAGCGTTTCCCGGAGCAATCCACAGGCGCTTCAAGCGGGGGCTTTGAGCAATTTTCCAGGCCAAGGCATGTTCCCGGCCACCATTTCCAACTAGTAGTACTCGCATCCGCTGAATTCTAAAGACGAAGAGCCTTTTTCGCGAGTGCTCCCGAAGACCTTCGGGTACTTTGCTTGAAGGGCTGGCGAGCGGCTCGCTGTATCGCGGCAAGCCGTCGTCGACGAGCAACGGAACGTGGAAGGATCGGACCGGCTGGATAACAACCGAGATTGGGGAACGATCAGGCGGGACTGGTGTTGCACCGCGAATCGATCGGGTGTCCCGCGTCGCTGGCAACGAGCGGCCCGGTTTTCCAGAAAGTCGTCGGTTTTCCCGAAACCATTCGGGCGGGCAGCAACCACCCCAGGGCTCTGCCGACGCACGGAGGGTGAGTCACGCTGTTTCGTAGCCGAGGTTAGGGGCCAGCCATCGCTCAACCTCGCGGACGGACATGCCTTTCCGCCGAGCATAATCCTGGACTTGGTCTTCGCTGATACGATCGACGGCGAAGTAGCGTGATTCGGGATGGGCGAAGTAGAAACCGCTGACACTGGCCGCGGGCCACATCGCGCAGGACTCCGTAAGCTTCACCCCGATCTTCGACTCCGCCTGGAGCAAGTCGAAGAGGATACGTTTTTCGGTGTGGTCTGGACAGGCGGCGTATCCCGGCGCCGGTCGAATCCCTCGGTAGGCCTCGTCGATCAGTTGCTCGTTGGTGAGTTTTTCTTCGACGCCGTACCCCCAATCCAATCGAGCCTGCTCATGCAGCAATTCGGCAAAGGCTTCCGCTAGGCGATCGGCGATGGCTTTGACCATGATGGAATTGTAGTCATCATGCTTCTTTTCGAACTCGGCGGCTAATTCATCCGCACCCTGCCCCGTCGTCACTACGAAAGCTCCCAGGTAATCCTGACGCCCGGAGTCGATGGGGGCAATGTAGTCGGCCAAGGAGCGGAAGGCCTGTTGCCCCTTGCGATCCCATTGCTGACGGAGGAAATGGAAACGGGTCAATTCCGCGGTCCGCGAATCATCCGTGTAAAGGATGACGTCGTCACCATCCGCGGCCGCTGGCCAAAAACCGTAGACGGCGCGGGCTTTCAAGGAACGGCTGGCGATGATATCCAAGAGCAATCCGTTCGCGTTATCGAACAACTCTTTGGCCTGCTTGCCGACGTATTCGTCCTGGAAAATTTTAGGATACTTCCCCTTCAATTCCCACGCCATGAAGAAAGGGGTCCAGTCGATGTAGCTGGTCAGCTTGTGCAGCGGGTAATCGTCGAGGATCCGCAGCCCGAGGAAAGTCGGGCGGTCGATACGAAGGCTCGACCAGTCGGTAGCAAAGCCACGATTTCTGGCTTCGGCATAGGGAATCAGTTGGATGTTTCTGGCCTCGTAGCTGGCTCGGAGTTCCTCGTGCAATTGCGAATTCCTGGCGACGAATTCATCTTTCTTCTCCTGATTGCACAACATTTCGACCACCCCAACGCTGCGGGAGGCGTCCAGAACGTGGACCACCGGTTCACGGTAGTAGGGGGCAATCTTGACCGCCGTATGTTTAGCGGACGTCGTCGCTCCGCCGATCAGCAATGGGATCTCCATCCCTAAGCGATTCATTTCCTTGGCGACATGGGTCATTTCATCCAGGCTGGGGGTAATCAGACCGGATAACCCGATGACATCGACGTTTTCCGTTCTGGCTGTCTCCAGGATTTTTTCCGCTGGGCACATTACCCCGAGGTCGATCACCTGATAATTGTTGCAACCCAGCACCACCCCTACGATGTTCTTGCCGATATCGTGCACGTCACCCTTGACGGTGGCCATCAAGACCTTGCCGCGGAAACTTGGGCCGGTTCCTTCGTTCGCTGCCTTTTCAGCCTCCATGAATGGCTGGAGGTAGCCGACCGCTTTTTTCATGACCCGCGCGCTCTTCACTACCTGTGGCAGGAACATCTTGCCAGCTCCGAAGAGATCGCCCACGACCCCCATGCCAGCCATCATCGGGCCTTCGATGATTTGCAGGCAGCGGCCGTATTTTTGCCGAGCCTCTTCCGTGTCTTCGTCGATGAATTTGTCGATTCCATGGATCAATGCGTGCTGCAAACGCTCATCCACCGACTTCGCTCGCCACTCCAGGTTTTCGCTCGAGGTTTTTCTGGCAGCATCCCCTTTGAAGGATTCCGCCAAGGTCAGCAGGCGTTCGGTGGCGTCGGGCCGGCGATTGAGCAAGACATCTTCGACATGGATCAGCAAATCCTTGGGAATGTCCTCATAGACAGTCAATTGCCCGGCATTGACGATGCCCATGTCCATCCCTGCCCGAATGGCATGGTAAAGGAAGGCCGAATGCATCGCTTCGCGGACGACATCATTACCGCGGAACGAAAAGCTGATGTTGCTGACACCTCCGGAGATCTTGGAGAGCGGGCAGGCTCGCTTGATCTGGCGACAGGCTTCAATGAAGTTGACCGCGTAGTTGTTGTGTTCTTCAATCCCGGTGGCCACCGTCAGGATGTTGGGATCAAAAATAATGTCTTGCGGTGGGAATTGGACTTCGTGGACGAGCAGGTCATAGGCACGCTTACAGATCCTGACCTTATCTTCGGTCTCGGTCGCTTGCCCGCGCTCGTCGAAGGCCATCACGACCACGGCTGCCCCGTATTGACGAATCAGCCGAGCTCGTCTGAGGAATTCCGCCTCTCCATCCTTGAGGCTGATACTGTTGACAATGGCCTTCCCCTGGACATTCTGGAGCCCAGCCTCCAGCACTTCCCATTTGCTGCTATCGATCATCACCGGGACGCTAGCCGCGACACTATCGCCAGCCACCAACCGCAGATACTTGGTCATGGCCTCCACCCCGTCCAACAGGGCATCATCCATGTTGATATCGATAATCACCGCCCCATTTTCCACCTGCTGCCGAGCCACTTCCACGGCCTCATCGAACAGATGGTTGCGGATCAGTTTGGCGAAGGCTCGACTGCCGGTAACGTTCGTCCGCTCGCCGACCATCGTAAATTGAGCCTCAGGCCGCAAGGTGGTAGCTAACTGACCGCTGAGGCGGGTCCAAACGATCGGTTCGGGGTCCTGCCGCGGCCGAAGGTGCCGCACTCGATCCGCGATGGCTCGGATATGGTCGGGGGTGGAACCACAGCAGGCGCCGACGATGTTCAGCCAGCCTTGGCGTGCGAAATCCTCAATGTAGTCCGCCATTTGAATCGGGCTGAGGTCGTATTCGCCCATGGCGTTGGGTAAACCCGCGTTGGGATGGCAGGAAATGGCGGCTTGAGAAACACGCGATAACTCCTCCAGGTCGGGACGCATGGCCGCCGGGCCCACGGCACAGTTCATCCCCACGGTCAACAGGGGAAAGTGGCTGATCGCATTCCAAAAAGCCTCGACGGTCTGGCCGCTGACGAAGGTTCGCCCGTTTTGGAAGGTACCGCTGACCATGACCGGGACCCGACGTCCTGACTCGCGAAAGTACTGGCTGATAGCGAAGAGGCAGGTCTTCAAGTTCAAGGTGTCGATGGCGGTTTCCGGCAACAGGATATCGACCCCCGCTTCCACCAACGCGGCGACTTGTGCTTTGTAACTTTCCACCATCTGCTGGTAGGTCACATCGCGGCTCGCCGCATCTTCCACTTTGACGCTGATCGCCAGTTGCTTGGTGGTCGGACCGATACTGCCGGCAACAAACCTTCTTCGGTTGGGTTGCTTGCGCTCGATCCGTTCGACCGCTTTGCGAGCACAATCGACCGCCGCAAAATTCAATTCGCGGACCAATTCCAGCGGTAGATCGAACTCGACCATGCCGATCGGGCTCGCCCCGAAAGAATTGGTCTCAACGATATCCGCCCCGGCCTCGAGGTAGGCGTAGTGGATGTCGGTGATCGCATCCGGGTTGGTAATGTTCAGGATGTCGGAGAAACGCACCAGATCCTTATGATGGCCAGCAAACCGCGAGCCGCGAACCGCCGCCTCATCGAGATTCAATCGTTGAATCATCGATCCCATGGCACCGTCGAGAATCAACAGCTGCTCGCGGATCATCCCGGGAAGAATGTCGATCGGGTTCTCAGATTTAAGCATAAAAAGCGGGTCGCCGAGGAAAATGAAGGGATGCCAACGTCGGCATCGATAGCTAAAGCCAAGCCTTGTATCCTAGATCAGTTTCCGACTTATTCCAAGCTTCCCAGCGATCACCCCCAAATCAATCTTCCCTTTCCGGCGGCGAAAAGGTACCTAACGGACAACCGGAGCGGTTCCAGGTTTCCCAGTTTATGCAGGCCGAATATTTGGTGAAGGTTTTCAGTCGTACAACCGATAAAGGCGGAAGAAGCAAGCGTCTTTTACGCGCCTACCCGCAAAAAACTCGAGATCCCAGCCGCCAGCCTCGGTGGACTCTTGAGCGTACAAGGAGTGTTCGATAGCTATGGAAAGCGATCGCAGTCGGCAAAGCCATTCGAGTCCGCTACGCGAAAAGTCCCCGTCACGACTGGATCCGCCTCACCGACCACAGCCGGTGCCGGTCCTCTTCCGCTTGCAGAATGTCCAGCGAGTTCCCGCTGCTGCGCCCGAGGCGGTCGCGGCTACCGAACAATTTTTCGCTTCGGGGATGCCAGCGCCTGTCGAGGACTCGAGGCGGACTCGAATGCCTTCACCACCCCCCCCCGCTGCCGCACCGGCGGAGCTTGCCTCCCTGCCCCGCTCCCCGGCGGCAAGTCGTCCCGGGGTGGGGGCCGCGAGCCACCTGCCAGCCCCAACCGTTGCGGGCGGGGCCCAGCCGTCGGCAACCGCTGCTGCGGATTCGTCGAGTTCTTCGACCAAGCTGGGGGTCGCGGGCGGTTTCATCCTGCTCGGCATCCTGGTCTTCGTCGCCTTCTTCCTCGGTCGAGGCAGCCAGCAAGCGATGCTCCCTGCACCTGTCCCGAGCGAGCCTCCGACAGTCGTCGCCGAAGTAGCTGCGGAGTCTACCGAAGTCGCAGCGCCGATCGCTCCGTCCGCTTCAAGCCAGGAGGAACTGGTCATCCCGCAACTGCCAGCTTTGTCCGCGGACGTTCCTGCGGCTGAAGCCGACCGCGAGGATGGGGAGAGCAGCATTCCTAGCCCGACAGCGCCTCCGGCGCCGGCGATTTCGCACGACGCCCCGAAGCAGTTAGTCCAAGACGAGCAACCGGCAGGTCGGGAGCGGTCCGTCGCGATCGAACTCGAAACGCCGGCGATGACGGAAACTACCGATGAGTTCGGGTTCCGTACGATTGTCAATCCCGCGGCCACGGCCAAAGCGTCTGCTGAGGTGGCGACCAAAGTCCAAGCAACCTCACCAAGTTCGTCGACGGTCACTCCTTTGGCAAAGCCGGCGGATGCAGCCATGATGGTGTCGGCGGAACCCAACCTGCCATCCTATCAGGCGACGTCGACTCCCCAACCGAACTTCGAACAGATGTATCGGATGCGGCTGGACTACCTGAGCCAGCAAGCGGCGTTGGCGCAGGCCCGACCCGGCTCGCCGCAAATTTCCAACGCGAACGCGCCAGCGCCTTCGACGATGCTCACCCAGCCGATCGCAAACGCTGTCAACAACGCGGCAAACGGGGTCGCGGTAGCGGCTCAAACCGCCGGCTATGGGGCGGCTTCCAGTGGTTTACCGGCCGGATACCCAGCGTCTTCCATACCGAACTCGGTCTCACCGTCCGTCCCACGACAGCCGTACCAACCGGTATACGCTCAACCCGTGACCGCTCAGCCCGGTATGTCGCCCTCGATGACCGGGGAACAGGTGTCGGTACCAGCCCCCAACAGTTACCAGCCGATCGGTCCTTCGCTGTCCCCTCAAGGCTATTAAACCTAGACGAGTTGCCAAGATGAATCCCATCGACCAAGCCTTCTTAGCGGCTTACCATCGCCAACGTCCCACGGCGGCCCCGGCTGGCGAGCAGCCGGTCGAGCAGCGACGTACCGTTGGAGAGGAAGCTGGGAGACCACCGGTTCGGATTCATCCGGCTACGGCTCAGGGGATTCCGCCAGGGCCACATTTTGTCATGCCGCCCGCCCCGTCGATCGGTACGCCGGTCGAGGGAGCTCCGTCCATGCCATCCTGGGTCATCCAACCTCAGGGTGGGGTAGGAGGGGACACTTCGACCGCCCCGGCAACCCCTTCGGTAGCGAGGCAGACCCTGACGAGCTACCTTCAGCAGGCACGGAAGCCACAAGCGACGCCCCCTTCGCCCAGCCTTCCGCCGATCGCCGACCATTCGCCGAGGCCCGGCGAGAGGGCCGAGCTATCGTTGGATACCCATCATTGCCACCCGGGGGTCGCCCAGCCGTCGGGGGGGGCTCCCCTCCAGTCGGCGTCGGTCGGGGGGCTGCCCGGCGGGACCGCAGCCTGGGGCGAAACGAAACGCTTTAGGCCCGATCCCGGTCCATCATCGACTCCCGATGCCCGGCGTCCGGAAACGCATACCCCCTGGTCCTCGCTGGCGGTGGAACGCGGGATCAAAGCGACCGCCGATTCGACATCGGTGGCGGCACGCTCGGTGAATGCACCAGTCCATTCGTCCCGGCCGCAGGCACCTGCTGTCGGCGATCCCATGCAACGCCTGGCTACCAGCCATTCGCTTCCGGAAAAAGGATGGACAACGCTACGCCTGGATCAACCCGCATCCACACTCCTCGAGGTTGCGGCCACGGCCCGGGTCCCCACCACGAACGCGACGGTTTCAAGGCCTGCCCAGCCGACCACCAATCCGGTCGGTCTCGGCGGAGCGTCGCACAACCGTATTCACGGCCTGGAGGGAATACCGCTGCCAGCATCTTTCACCGACGCGGGGCAGAGTCAAGCGATCGAATCCAAGCCCCCCCTCATCCAGCCTCTTTGGGAAGTCGACCAGTTCTCGTGGCCGGCGACTGTACACATGCTGCTGGACGCGCACGTCGATTCCTTCGCGGAGATCACCGATCATTTTCGGCAGATTCAAAGGCAGGGTATGCGGTCGGTGGCTTTGACCAGCGGTGAACGCGGGGTCGGCCGTTCAACGATCGCGATGTGCCTTGCCAAATCGATCGCGGACAGCGGCCTGCGGGTAGCGTTGATCGATGGCGACTATGAGTTTCCCAGCCTCCTCGATCAACTCAACCTGGAAGTAGAGCATGGTTGGCAGCACTGCATCCTGCAGGGCGTGCCCCTGGATGAAATCATCGTCCTGTCGCTGGAAGATCGGGTGGCCCTGGTACCACTCACCGAATCGATGACCAGTTCGACGGTCCTGGCCCACGCCGCTAGCATCAATCGTCTTCTCGGTCGCCTGGCGGAGGCCTACGATCTTGTCATCATCGATGGCAATCGCCTCTCGCACAAAAACCCGAGGTTGATTGGAACGGGCGACCAGGCGATGCTCGATGCTGCTTTGGTAATCGTGGATGCGGAATTGAGTTTGAGGCAGCGGGTGGACAGCGCCGTGGAACTGCTTCGGCTGCAAGGTATCCAAGCGATCGGGATGGCCGAAAACTTTCACTCGGAGGCAAAAGCCTGAGCATGTACGAAGCGCACTGGCAATTGCGGACCCGTCCCTTTGAACCGCGAGCGACATCCGCGTTTTACTATCCGTCGGAAACGCACCAGGCAGCCTTGTTGAAACTGCGTTTTGCTCTGGAGAATCGTCGCTCGTTGGCGATCCTCGGAGGGTATAGCGGCACCGGGAAGAGTCTCGTCATCGAGCAATTGCGGCAGCAGCTGCCCGATTTCATTGCCCCGGTTATCCAGGTCTCGTTTCCCGCCATGCCGGCAGCCGAGCTGGTGCGGTATCTCGCCAGGCAATTCGGCGGCGAGCAGGAATTGTCGGCCGAACATTCCTTGTCTACCGCGGTGGCCGCGCTCGAACGAAGCTTGACTGAAAATGCGCGGCAAGGGAAGCAAGCCTTGATCGTCGTCGATGAAGCGGAATGGCTCGAGGATCAAGGATCGCTGGATGTGCTGCGGCTCCTCTTCAATCTTGGACAGCACGCTGCGAGCGGTGAGTCGGCGGTGAGTATCATCCTCAGTGGCCAACCGTTGCTCGTCGCCCAACTCGAGCGTTACCCGGCTCTGGATCAGCGCGTGGCCGTCCGCTGCCTGCTGCCAGCTTTTTCAGTCGAGGAAACCACGGCTTATATCAGCCATCGCCTTCGGCAAGCCGCTGGTAGCGTCGAGGCTATCTTCGATGCCGAGGCGTTGGAGGCCATTCACCAGTTTACCGATGGGGTGCCCCGGCGCATCAACGCTATCTGCGATTTAGCCTTGATCGTTGGCTATGCCCAGGAACAATCGTTGGTGAATGCGGCTCTGGTCGAAAGTGTCCATCGTGAGCTGATGCCGGCCGCGGCGGATTGATCGGTAGAGAATGGACTTTCGGTCTCGGCCCTCGGTGGGGGACCGCTGCTGATCGATACACACCGAGCGATAGTCCTGGTGAGCTGCCGAAAGCCATCTTTCTTGCCCCGATTCGTTCCCCTTCGCCCCGAGGACGGCCTTCGGGTGAGCCGCATTCTCCTTGCGGGGCCTGCCTTGCCGATGAACGAATACAGGGCCATCCATGTACAAACCAGCTGCCGGCAGCCTGTGATGAAACG
>JBILTQ010000146.1:0-11943 GCA_044371435.1 Pirellulaceae bacterium
GCAGGGACTGGGCGGAAGAACCAACCCGCTCCCCAAGCAGCGATCTCAACTACCAGACAAGCCTGCCACATCGCCCAGCCCACCACGCCGAGACATGCCAAGTCAACCTTCGCCCCATGCCACGCCTCGTCCACGTTCCGACGCCCCATCCAGCAATCGATCGGACCGATCCAGAGGATGGCAGGATGGCTCGCCCCCACTCTTAACCGACCAGACATCCGCCACCCAAGACTTTGGCGGGAACGAATCCGCCCATGCCCCCAACGCCGACGGGTATGCAAGGCCGACAAGCTTCGCTGGACCCGGGCGATCGCCAAAGAGGGGACGTTCAAGCCTACCACGGTCGCTCCCGCTGCGGGTTCCCACGCGAGAATCGGCGGCGTCACCGTCACCGCCGCGGGCAGCCACCTGGCTCGCCGCCGACCGGACCGCGGGCGATGCTCGTTATCAGATCACACCGCCGTGAACTCGCCATGGGGTCATATGATCTGGCTGATCGAGGAACCAGAAACGCTCCCATTCCTGGACCAAGGCCCGCAATCCCTCGGAGGTGTAGATCAACTGCTCCGCTCGCCGCTCAGGCCTGGCTGAATAGGCGGGAATGATGCAACCGACCATCGGTGTCAACGCAGCCAGAAGCAACAAGGAGCAGGCGATTCGACGTCGCATTCTAACATTCCTCCATGAAAGGCAGCTTACCGATCGCCATCCTGGGTGGATCGGTGTCCAGGCATCCAAGGCTATCGCGCTTGGTCAGGTGAAAAATCGTCTTCGTCTTCGTGGGGCGTGAGATCAATCTCGGCCGCTTGCGCTCGAATCCGCTCGGCGGTCACACTATCGATCGATTTGACCAGATGCTCCATCTCTTTCCCCGGCTTGAAGGTCACGACGAACTTCTCCGGCACCGTCACCTGGTGCCCGGTCCGCGGATTGCGGGCTTTCCTCGCCGCCCGCGGGCGGACTTGGAAAACGCCGAAATTTCGGAGTTCCACGCGTCCTTCTTTGACCAGGGTCTCGATGATGGCATCAAAAGTCCGCTGGACGATCCGCTTGATCTCAAGCTGGGTCAGCCCAGTTTCATCGGAAATCGCCTTCACGATTTCTTTTTTGGTCACGGCACATCGCTCCCGTTTTGCTCGCCGGCGAATCGCCGTAACTCGTTCCACGACTTGTGGTTAGTCGCGAAGGGAGTGTAGAGACCGGGAGACGATGCGTCAAGGTCCAGCGCCCGCTTTCGCTCCAGGTTTCACCAACCCTGAGCCAAAGCCGAGCACTTCCCTACGACAAAAGATGTATCGGCCCCCTCCTCGTCAGACTTGATTCATTTCCTCCAGTCGGCAGAACTTACCAGATTCCCTGCACAGGTTGCTGATGACAAACCGACGCAAAGTCCTACAATGCTACGAGAAGTTTGTGAAAGGTTTCACGAAGTCGGTTTCCCGGGCGAAGGAACGAGGCCGTGTCGGATTATTTTCCTATCCTGTTGTACCTGATCGCCGTCATTGGATTTGCGGCTGTTTCGTTGATTTTGCCCCATCTGGTGGCACCGCGCAAGCACTCGGTGGTCAAGGAGATGTTAAATTTTACCTGCTGGCTGTCCTCTTCCTCGTCTTCGATGTCGAACTCCTCTTCCTCTACCCGTGGGCCATCGCCCTGAAGAGTCCCGACGGGATTCCTCCGGCTCAATCGTTGCCGGTGTTGTGGGTGCTGTTGATCTTGTTGGTGACGCTGGGTTTGGCTTACTTGGTGGCCTTGAGGAAAGGGGTCTTCGAATGGCGGCGGAAATAAAGAAACAGCTCGGTGATAACATTTTCCTGACGCAGCTCGACGCGGCTGCCTCCTGGGCGCGGGCTAACAGTTTGTGGCCGATGCCCTTCGCTACCGCCTGTTGCGGGATCGAGTTGATGTCGGCCGCCGCCTCGCGGCATGACCTCTCGCGATTCGGCAGCGAGGTGATGCGATTCTCGCCACGCCAATGCGATCTGATGATTGTGGCTGGTCGGGTGGTGATGAAGATGCTGCCGGTGATGCAGCGGATTTGGTTGCAGATGCCGGAGCCGAAGTGGTGTATCTCGATGGGAGCCTGCGCTTGCTCAGGCGGGGTCTTCGATACCTATGCTGTCGTCCAGGGGATCGATCGCTTCATTCCGGTCGACGTCTACGTGCCGGGGTGCCCGCCGCGTCCCGAGCAGTTGATTCGGGCGATCCTCGACCTGCAGGAGAAGATCCAAGCCGGTGGGACGTTCAACGCCCGTGAATTCCTGAATCGCGACAAACCCGAAGGGCCTGCTCGTTTTGACGAGGACGAATTGCTGCGGATCCGCGAACGCAACACCCTGAAGCTTGATCCGCCAACCTACAACCCGATCCATTAACAGGAAAGCCCAACGCACTATGCAAGCGACGGCTCGAGCCAAGCTTACGCAGCATCTGCCGCAACTCATGGCGGAATGGTCGGAATTTCGTGGCCAAGTTCGGGTGGTGGTCCCGGCGGCAAGCTTGATGGCAGTGCTCGGCTGCCTGCGGCATGAGGCGGGTTTCGATCAGTTGACCGACATCACCGCGGTCGATCATCTGGAGATGGAAGGAGCCGTCGATCGCTTCGAAGTCGTCTATTGCCTGCTGAATATCGACTCGGGGGAGCGGGTGATCGTGCGGACCTTTGTCAACGAGCCCGACCTGCGATTGCCGTCGGCGACGACCCTGTGGTTTGGGGCCGACTGGCTCGAGCGTGAGGTTTACGACATGTACGGCATTGTCTTTGAGGGTCACCCCAACTTCAAACGTTTGTTGTTGCCGCAGGAGTTCAGTTCTTTCCCGCTGCGTAAGGATTACCCGCAGCAAGGGAGAGGCGAACGCCACAATTTCCCCGTGATTACTCGAGCCGATAGCTGATGGCCTGATAGGAACTCAACATGCCTTTGGAAGTTCTCGAACGTCCGGACTTGGATGCCAGCCAGCGCGAGGGGTTGTGGACCCTCAATTTTGGTCCGCAGCACCCCGCGACCCACACCACCTTGCGGTTGATCCTGCAATTGGACGGTGAACGGGTGGTGGATGCCGAGCCGGACATCGGTTTCCTCCACAGTGGTTTCGAGAAGCTGGGGGAGACGCTCGACTTCAACCAGTATGTGACCATCGTCGATCGAATGAACTACATTTCACCGCTGGCCAACGAGATTGCCTGGCATCATGCGGTGGAGGCCTTGCTCGGGATCGAATTGACACCGCGGTGCCGGTATATCCGAACGATTTTTGCCGAGCTGATGCGGATCCATGATCATCTGCTGTGCCTGGGGACGTGTGTCTTGGACTTAGGTGGTGCCACCGCCTTCATGTATGCCTTCAACGAGCGCGAATACATTTACGAAATCTGCGAGCGGGCTTCGGGCCAACGATTCCATACTTCCTATACCCGCGTCGGCGGTTTGCTCTATGACGTCACCGACGACTGGATTTCGATGGTTCGGACGTTTGTGAAGAACTTCCCCAAGGCTTACCGCGACTTCAGCGGATTGGTGATGAAGAACCGCATATTCATCGAGCGGACGCGCGACGTCGGGGTCCTTTCGCGCGAAGACGCCATCGCCGGTGGGGCAACCGGTCCGGTCGCTCGGGCCAGCGGGGTGGCACGGGACCTGCGAGTGGACGAACCCTACCTGGCCTACAACGATTTTGATTTCGACATCTGCTGTAGCCAAGCCGGCGATTGCTACGCCCGCTTCCAGGTCCGCATGATGGAGATGTTGCAGAGTTTAAAAATCATCGAACAGGCCATCGAGAATTTGCCGTCGGGTCCGATCTACCACGAAGCTTACGGCAAGACCGGCTTGCCCGACAAAGTCGAGGTTTATCGGAGTATCGAGGGCTTGATCCATCACTTCGAAAACATTATGCCCAACCGGCAGATCGATGTGCCGCGGGAATCGATTTACGCAGCGACCGAATCCCCCAACGGGGAATTGGGGTACTACCTGGTTTCCGACGGGAAATTCCGAGCCTATCGCGCGCGGACACGTCCCCCCTCGTTGCTGCATTTTTCTCTCTTTCCCCGCTTGATCCGCGGTTGCATGTTGAGCGACGTGGTAGCGGTTTTGGGAAGCATCAACATCATCGCGGCGGAGTTGGATCGATGAGCGAGTTAAGCGACGAGGTCAAGCAGCAGATTCGGGAACACTTCGTGCGTTATCCCACCAAGCAAGCGGTGACTTTACCGGCTTTGCATCTGGTGCACGATCAGAAACGCTGTGTTTCCAATCAAGCGATGAAGGAGATCGCTGAGTTGCTGGAACTGGCCCCCTCCCAGGTGCACGACACCCTCTCCTTCTATGGTTATTTCCGAACGGAGGATGCGCCGCTCGGACAGACGCGGGTTTGGATTTGCCGTTCGCTCCCCTGCATGCTGCGCGGCGGCGAGGAATTGTTGGCCGAACTCTGCCGCCGCTGGGGTATCCAGCCTGGCCAGACCACTCCCGACGGCAAGCTTACCCTGGAACTGGCCGAGTGCTTGGGGGCGTGCGACGGAGCCCCGTGCATGCTGGTTGGAGATGAACTATCGTTGCGGATGACCGCCGATGCGGTGGATGCCCATGTCGGTCGGTCCCGTTAGAGCTTGAAGGATACCATGGACGAAAACGGATCAAACGCTTTCCAACCGGTTCTCTTGAGCCGGGTCGGTAAACCCGAAAGTACCAGCTTGGGCAGCTACCAGGCCGACGGCGGCTACACCGCCTTGCGGCAAGCGCTGAGCATGCAGCCCAACGAATTGATCGAATTGGTCAAGGCCTCGGGGCTCCGCGGCCGCGGCGGGGCCGGCTTTCCGACCGGCTTGAAGTGGTCGTTCCTGCCACCCAACGTGACCGGGCCGATCTACATGTGCATCAACGGCGATGAGAGCGAACCGGGGACGTTCAACAATCGCATTCTGATCGAAGAGGATCCGCATCAGGTCTTGGAGGGGATCGTCATCGGTTCCTATGCCACCCGCGCCACGACCGCCTATTTTTATCTGCGCTATGAATATGGTCGGTGCTATCGAACGCTGCAGAAAGCCATCGACGAGATGTACGCCGCCAACCTGTTGGGGAAGAACATCCTCGGTTCGAATTACAGCCTGGATATCTATCTCCACCGGGGCGCCTGTGCCTACATCTGCGGTGAAGAGACCGGTTTGATCGAGAGTTTGGAGGGCAAGCGGGCTTGGCCGCGGATCAAGCCCCCCTTCCCAGCCATCGAAGGAGCCTTTCGCCGGCCGACGGTGGTCAATAACGTCGAGACGATGGCCTGTGTACCCCACATCGTACGGCGTGGGCCAGCCTGGTTCCAATCGATGGGGGTCCCCAAGGACCCCAACAATCCACGCGATGCTGGTTCCTACGGGCCCAAGCTGTACTGTATCTCCGGGCATGTCAATAAACCGGGGCTCGTGGAATTGCCGTTGGGGGTGACCGCGCGGGAATTGATCGAGCGACACGGCGGTGGTGTCTGGAAAGGTCGGCAAGCCAAAGCGGTGGTGCCCGGGGGAATCAGCATGGGATTCCTGGCTCCGCACGAACTCGATACCCCCTTGGATTTTGCCGGCCCGGGCCGGGCGGGTTGTCTCGGGCTGGGTACCGCGGCGGTGGTGGTGATCGATGATCACACCAGCATGGTCGATGTCCTCTACAACTGCTGCCGTTTCTTTGCTCACGAATCGTGCGGTCAATGCACCCCCTGCCGCGAAGGAACCGCCTGGTCGACGAAGATCCTCGAGCGGATCCGTTCCGGTCATGGCAAGTTAAGCGATCTCGACCTGCTGCAGGAGATCGCTGGTTCGATCGGAACCATCCCCGGCACGACCATCTGCGGTTTGGCTGACGGGGCCGCTTGGCCTATTAAAAACGCGCTGCAGAAATTCCGCCCTGAATTCGAAGAGTACATTCGCTCGGGGCGCAGGTCGGAAAGCCCTCAACTGGTAGGAGCCCATTAACGCCGATGGCCGAGACACAACTTTCGACGACGACCGCGTTGGTCAACGATATCCCCGTGGAAGTGGGGCCTCAAGAGAATGTGATCCAAGTCGCCCGCAAGGCTGGCGTCGAGATCCCCCACTATTGCTGGCATGACGCCTTGTCGGTAGTCGCTTCCTGCCGAATGTGTCTGGTGGAGGTCGGTGAGACCAAGCCGGATGGGTCGGTGGTCATGGGTCCCAAGCTGGTTCCGGGGTGCCAAACACCGGTCAAGCCGGGGATGGTCATCAAGACGGAATCGGCCAAAGTCAAAGCCTCCCAGCAGATGACGCTGGAGTTCCTGCTGCTCAACCATCCCCTGGATTGCTCGATCTGCGATCAGGCTGGCGAGTGCTACCTGCAGGACTACACCTTCAAGTATGGACGGGCCCAAAGCCGGCTGAACGAACCCAAGGTACAACGCAAGGACAAGTATCACATCGGCGAGCAGATTGCTTTGTTCACCGACCGGTGCGTGATGTGCACCCGCTGCGTGCGTTTTACCCGCGAAATCAGCGGAACAGCCGAACTCCAAGTGGTCTCCCGCGGCAGTGTCGAGGAAATCGACGTCTTCCCTGACAAGCCCTGCAACAACAAGTTGGCGGGGAATGTCGTCGATCTCTGTCCGGTCGGCGCCTTGTGCAGCAAGGACTTTCTCTACAAGAAGCGGGTGTGGTGGCTGACATCGCAGAAGAGCGTCTGCCCGGGTTGCTCGACCGGTTGCAGTATCGAAGTCGATCAGAACGAAAATCACGTCTACCGTTTGCGACCGCGGACCAATCCTTTGGCCCAGGGGCATTTCATGTGCGACGAAGGTCGCTTTGGATTTCGCTACGTACAGGACGAGCGCCGCTTGAAGGGACCATCGCTCAAAGCCGCGGGGGGGACGGCGGCGACGGCTACCGGGAAAGATTCCCAAGGCAATGGCAAGGTTGCCAAGTTTGTCCCTTTCCAGCCTTCTGCGGATCTGGCTTATCAGGATCTTTGGCCGGAAACGCTCCGCCAACTCCGCGAGCGTTTGAAGGGGGCGATCAGGACCAACGCCACTGATTTCGCGGTGGTTTTTTCGCCGATGATGTCGGTCGAGGAGGCTTACCTGCTGGCGGCCTATGTCAAAGGGCTCGACTCCCGTGTGCGGCTGGTGCTCGGCCCGGTTCCCGTCCAGGGCGAGGATGACTGTTATCCGAAAGGACCGAAGGGGGAAGCCCCTGCTCCGGAAAAGACGCGGTTTACCATCCGCGCCGAGAAGTGCCCCAACCGTTGGGGAGTGGAAATGGTGCTGCGGCATTATCAAGGGAGCGTGGTTTCGCTGGAACAACTGCTGGAAGGTCCCGGCACGATCACTGGATGGTACTTTGTGGGGGGCTACCCGCAGGGTTGGGTGACGGAAGCCATCGATCGCGGCGTAGGACAACCACAGTTGCTGGTGGTTCAGGACATCTTTCCGTCGCCGTTGAGTATGCGGGCCGATTTCCTGCTGGCCGGGGCGGCCTTCACCGAACGCGACGGTTGTTTCGTCAATCATTCGGGATTGGTTCAAGCCTTCAAAGCGGCGACTCGGCCGGTAGGCGACGCCCGGGCAGACGGACGGATTTTGTTTGAGCTCACCGAGCGCAAGGGGCTTTTCAATGCCTTGCAGATACGCAAAGAATTGGCGGCGGCCATCCCCGGCTTCCGCGGGCTCGTCGAGGGTGATTTGGGTGAGCATGGCATCAAGCTCACCGCCCGGCAGGAGGTGCCAGCATGAGTTGGGAACAGTTCTGCAATGACTATTGGCCGATCCTCTGGCCCACCTTACTGGCCATCGGCTTTATTCTGGCCTGCGTGCCGGTGGTCGGTTTGTATGCGACTTTCGTCGAACGGAAGTTGGCGGCCGCTGTCCAGGATCGGTTGGGGCCGAACCGCGTCGGGCCGTTCGGCTTGTTCCAAGCGGTGGCTGACGGCTTAAAGATCTTCTTGAAAGAGCAGATCATTCCATCCCATGTTCATAAGTTTTTCTACATGGTGGCTCCTTGCATCAGTCTGATGACCGCCATGTTCGCCTTGTGCGTGATGCCTTACGGCCCGGTCCCAGCCAGCTACCGCGAGGGCTTGCGTTTGATCGTGATGCCCGGTTTGGATGTTGCCCTGCTGTTGATGTTTGCCATCAGCAGTTTGTCGGCCTATGGGATCATCCTCGGCGGTTGGGCCTCGAACAACAAGTATTCGCTGTATGGAGCGATTCGCAACTGCGCGCAATTCATCAGCTACGAGATCCCGCTGGGGATGTCGGTGATCGGGTTGGTGGTGGCTGCCGGCTCGATGAACATCGAGACGATCGTCTCGGCCCAGGGGTCGGCCGATGGGATCAGCGGCTGGAATTTGTGGTGGCAACCGCTGGCTTTGATCATTTTTTTCACCAGTGCCTTGGCGGAGACCAATCGCTTGCCGTTCGACTTGGCCGAATGCGAGCAGGAACTCGTCGGCGGTTTCCATACGGAGTATGGCGGCATCAAGTTCGTCTTGTTCTTCCTGGCCGAGTACACGCATGTGGTTACCGTCAGCTTCTTGACGGCCCTGCTCTTTTTCGGCGGCTGGAATTTTCCTGGCATCGTGGAACCGGTCGACGCCTCTACCACCACCGTCGGTTTGTGGTTGCGGTTAATGGTGCTGTTGGTCAAGGTAAGTTTAGTCGTCTCCTTCATCATGCTTTTGCGGTGGGCCTTGCCGCGGTTTCGTTTCGATCAGCTGATGGGGTTGGCCTGGAAAGGTTTGATCCCCTTGGCCATGCTGAATTTGATAGGAGTGGCGGTGGTCGAGACGGCAGGTTGGCCCCGATGGATTTTGGCAATCTACTCGGTGTTATTGCTGTTAGCGGCGGGTATTTGGAGTGTGGTGCAACTGCAAGCCAAGTTGCGTCGGCCGGTTGGAATCCCAGGAGTCGCCGGCTGATGCCGCAAGGGAACGGATGAATACGATGACAACTTCTACGTCGAACACCCCCGATCCGGTGACCGGGGCCGCCAAGCCGAAGAAAGTTCAATGGGCCGAGGAGCCGACCATTGGTCTGGCGGAAGCCTTGTACCTGCCGGCCATTGCCTCGGGGGTAGCCACCGCCTTGAAGCATGCCTTCTTCAAGAAGCGTTTGACCAAGCAGTATCCGGAGGCCGAACCGGAGATTCCCCCGAATTATCGAGGCGTGCATCGCTTGAATCGCGATGAGCAAGGGCGGGTCAAGTGTGTCGCCTGCTATATGTGCCAGACGGCTTGTCCCGCCAACTGTATCGAGATCGTGGCTGCCCCGGCGCCTCAGGATGATCCGCAGTGGGCGAATCGCGACAAGTATCCGGCAACCTTTACGATCGATGAACTGCGGTGTATTTATTGCGGGATGTGCGAAGAAGCTTGTCCGGTGGACGCGATTGAACTGACGAGCATTTACGACCTGACGGGAATGAGCCGTCAGGAGATGATCTTTGATCGCGAGAAGTTGTTGTCGGTTTACGACGAAACGGTCAAGTCCGGGAAAGACCCGATCAGGACCGAGCGTGGGACCTTGGGGCCGGCATCGGAAAAATCGGCCGAGGCCGTCGGTGCACCACCGCCGCCAGGACGAGGACGCCACGGCTGAGTGGTTCGAAGGATGCGATGCGAAGGCTTGGTAGCTTGAGACATTTCCAGCGGTTGAGGATGCGAACGAAGTGAATGTATTTTTCTTAGCGCAGGCAGCGGAAAGTCCGATCCCCTCGGCCCTGGCCAACACCACCCAGTCAGCGCTCGACCGGGTGGGTGAGGTGGACTGGCATCTGTTGGCTTACTTCTGTATCGCGGCCGCAACCCTCGGCTATTATCTTTTGCAACGCGGCTTACTCGGTTCCCGCTCGATCGCGACCATCGGTGGGGTGTTGCTTGCCGCCGCCGGACTGCTGGCGGTATTTTCGCAGCGTCTAGACTTTGAGAAGACCGTGATGTTTACCTTCTGCGGACTGACGGTGGCGGGCGGGGTCGCTTTCCTGACGGCCCGCCAACCGGTCCATGCCGCGCTCGGCTTTGCCACCGCCGTACTCTCCGGCGCTGGGGTGCTATTCATGCAAGCGGCGTTGTTCGTGGCGGCGGCGACTATCATCGTCTACGCCGGCGCCACCATTATCGTCTTCCTCTTTGTCTTGATGTTTTCCCAGCAACTGTCGCTGGAGACCTACGAGTTGAAGTTGAATCGCCCGTTGTTGGCGGCCCTGGTAGGCGGCGGACTGTTGGCGGTGCTGGTGTATGGGCTGCAGGCTGTCGAAGGCTTACCCACACCCGAGCCGAGCGTCTCCTCGGCCACGCGCGCGATGAGTCAAGCGACGGCGGCGAGTCTCCCGAACCGCACCGCCGAGTTAGGACGGTCGATGTTCACCGACTACCTATTCACTGTCGAAATTGCCGGGACCATCCTGCTGGCGGCCACCATCGGTGCCATCGCCGTCGCTCAACGCACGCTCGAGGTAGATTGAAGATGAGCGAAACCACACAGCAACTGTTGCTCTTTGGAGCGGTCGTTTTTGTCATTGGTCTGGTCGGGTTTCTGACAAGACGCTCGAAGATTCTCATGTTCCTCTCGCTGGAAATGATGCTGGCTGGGGTGAGTATCAACCTGGTGACCTTCGCCCGGCACCATCAAAACTATCAAGGCCAGGTGATGGCCATCATGATTTTGGCGATCGCGGCCTGCGAGGCGGCCATCGCTTTGGCGATGGTGGTCTCCCTGTACCGACGCCGGCAAACCTTGGATATCTTTGCCTGGTCGGAACTGACGGAGACACCGGAACAACCTCGAGCTGAGGAAACGATGACCATCATGGAGCCGACGCTGGAACATCCCAAGCTGACGCCGGCCGGGTTGGATCCGGCTGTCTTACCGATCCCGGCCGAGTTAGGGGCTGAGGGATGGACGAAGGAAAACGATAAGAAGCTGGCCGAATTCGAGGAGACGCAGCATGTTTGAGACGTTGGCATGGACCGTGCCGATCGCGCCGTTGATCGGCTGCTTGCTGTGTACGCTGTTGGCTTTCCGTGGCGACAGGAACTGGGCCCAGTGGCCGGCCGTCTTGTCGTTGGCGGTATCGGCGGGGGCGGCTTTGATTCTTTTGTGGAGTTTCCAAGCCGAAGAGGGATTCGCCGTCGTCGATGGCTATCGCTGGTTGGATATCGGTGGCTTGAGGATGGACGTATCTTTGCGGCTAGACAGTCTTTGCTTGACCTTGCTATCGGTGGTGACCACCGTCAGTTGCCTAGTGGCCATTTATTCCCGCGATTACATGCGCGATGACCCTGGCTTCGCCCGGTTCTATGCGGTCTTCACCGGTTTCGTCTTCTCGATGACGATGTTGGTGATGGCCAACAACCTGCTGCTGCTGTACTTCTTCTGGGAAGGGGTGGGGACGTGCAGTTACCTGCTGATCGGATATTACTACCGCAAGCCATCCGCTGCACAGGCGGCCATCAAGGCCTTCCTTGTCAATCGAGTGGCTGACTGTGCTTTCCTGCTGGGGATTGTGGTGCTGGCCTATGCCGTGGGTCAGACGGCGGCCGGTCAGGCCAGCGGGGTGATCGGACGGCTGGATTTTGCCACCATCCACCAGGCGGCCGATGAGTTGGCCCGATCGGAAGCCTACCCCTCCTTGATCGGCTGGCTGGCCCTGCTATTCGTGATCGGGGCTATCGGCAAGTCAGCCCAATTCCCGTTGCATGTTTGGTTGCCGGATGCCATGGAGGGTCCAACTCCGGTAAGTGCTTTGATTCACGCCGCTACGATGGTGACGGCTGGCGTTTATTTGATGGCGCGGATGTCCCCCTTCATGGTGCATGCCCCCGATGTCCTGATTACCCTCGGTTGGTTAGGCGGCATCACCGCTCTAGCGGCAGCGGTGATGGCACTCTATCAAGACGACCTCAAACGGGTGCTGGCCTATTCGACCGCCAGTCAACTCGGTTA
>JBILTQ010000490.1:0-3564 GCA_044371435.1 Pirellulaceae bacterium
AAATGAAGCAATTGCAATCCAGCCCAAAGCTGAACTTCGTTATTTCGGTGCGCGCATAAGGCAATCACCGGGGTTGGTTGGATCGGGAGCGTTGGTCTTTGCAAATCGCAACGAAGAATTTGTTCGGGTCGAAACGGGCGCCGGTATTGAAGTCGGTACTGGCGGCCTAGCGTGTAGCAGCGGAATCAGTATCGAAGCTTTGGTGGTGTGTGGGTGGAGCGGGCAATCGAAGGACTATGATGAAATCTTCCGCAAGGACGATGGTATCCATCGTATGTTATTGAGTTTTCAGAACGATGGTGATAGCAACGACTT
The DNA here is from genome assembly GCA_044371435.1 of Pirellulaceae bacterium. GTDB lineage: Bacteria > Planctomycetota > Planctomycetia > Pirellulales > Pirellulaceae > JAIYDQ01. The sequence goes on from JBILTQ010000490.1 coordinate 316, forward strand.
TGATTTTCCCAAGGTTATTCCTGGATCTTGTTTGAGTTTTGGGCTTCATTTGGAGAAGCACGGCTACAGTGAGTTGGACATGCCTCTTGACGGACAAGAGTGTCGGCCGAGTATACGGGAATTGACTGACGGTAATCCCCATCATGTTGTCGCGACCTATGATAGCTTTAGCGGAAGGAAAGCGATCTACGTCGATGGTCGCCTGCGGTTCTCGCACCACTTTCCCGTGGGCACAATGATCCTGAATGGCGGTCCCTCACCTGTTGTAATCGGAAACCATAATCAGAAAGAACCTTTCACCGGTATCATCGACGAAGTCGCCTTTTACGACTTCGCTCTTTCGCCAAGTGAAGTATCTGACCATCATCAGCGCGCCATGCGGGGTGAGACATACTTTTCGACACCCTCCGCATTATTCGCACCCGGCCGTTGGCAATTGCTCAAGCTCGTCAGTGCTGGTTCCTCACAACTCTTCGATGCCCACACTCATCAGAACGAATAGTCACTCGCGGTTCGAATAGAACGTAAGGCACCACTATGAGTATGGGAAGTGGTCTATTGATGTTCTTGCGTATCGTTGGATGCGTTGCGTAACTACTCGGTACTATCCTCCTCTCCGCCGATACTGCGGCTGACAAGTTGCTAGAGAGGCCCGATGAATGGTATCGGAGCAGCCAATGCCAAGAAGGTTTGGAGAATATTTTAGCTTGGCAGATGCCTTATGGCGATTGGCCGAAGAACCTCGATACCGTCTGTCAAAAGGTACCAAAGGACGCAGTCCTACCGGCGGGAACGTTTGAGCATGACGCGACCATGGGTGAGCTCCAGGTGCTCGTTGCCGCGTATCGCTTTACTGGCGATAAGCGTTATCGAGATGCATTTCTTCGCGGCTTCCGTCATAGACTCAACGCCCAGTACGCAAACGCCGGCTGGACGCAATACTACCCTCTCGGGCAAGCCTTTCATCGGCACATCACCTTCAACGGGGGAGCCATGGTCCGAGTACCTGTTGACCACGGACAGCGATTTCGACCGGGCGACGCCGGCGAAAGGACCGGCCGCCCAAACGGTGCAAATTTCGGTGCAGCAAGGGGCCGAAGGTGGCGGAAACGAGCCGCAAACGCCGCGTGGGAATTGCGGAATTTCTTAAGAAAGCGGGATTTAGCACCGTGGTGCAACGTCCCGCGGCGCTGGCGACAATTTTTGCAGCGGAGGGCACGGGACTCGAACCCCCTCGGATTCCCCAAAGAAATCGTACGCTAGGCGCAAGAGCGGTGCAGATTCCGGTGCACTGATCGAAAATCCTGGAAAATCCAGGTCCGCTTCACCTTCTCCCATGGACCCGGAGCTCGCCGAGATCATCGCGGCTTGGCCCAAACTAACCCCAGCAATCCGTGCTGATTTGACCGCGATGGTTCGGGCTCCAGGAGCCAGCACTGACCTCAAGCACCAACGGAGCCGGAAGCTTGATCGTCAACAGCGTCCGAGAACGACAGAACGGATTCTTCATCGACTCGATTCGCAGCGAAGAAGCTCTGCGAAAGATTGATTTTTGATGAAGTGACCTCTGTTATGAGACATTGCAACGGGTGGATTTTGCGCAATCTCATCCTCGGCCACTGATCAGACAGCAAAAGGTTTTCGTGGGAGGCTTTCTGAGTCTAAGAGCAACTAGGTTATTACCGGCGTCTGTGACGCAGGGCGTCGCAAACAAAGCAAACCTCACAATTCAAAGGCTTGCTCTGTGTCAGTAAACGGTATGATCGACCCCTACAGCATTCGACTCCGCCGTCGCCTCGATGACGAGGCATCCAACTCCTCAAGCCAGGTAGTGTCCGCCATGACGGTATCGGTCTCTTCCGAGGCTAAGGCTAACTGTAGGCTTGCCGGAGCGGTGAAGAAGCGGATTAGAGATCCACTCTGATGCTGCCGGACTAATGAAGTGTCCGTCGAATTGACACGACCGTCTTTGTTTATATCAAAAATGTTACTGATGATTGCGGAATTGATGGTGGGCGATTGGCTCATACGCACTGCTGAGGTATCGCTTGCGTTAGTTCGGATCATCTTCGGTTCGCCGATGTTACCGACGTCAAAATCGGCTACCGCATTTCCAAAATAAAACACGTCGTTAAACAGCAGATCCGTGTTTGCATTAGCCAGCATGGTAACCCTTAGCCAGTTATTACGGATTGCATCATCAGGAAATTCGATTTTGACTCGCTCGGCACCAAAGACCCCGCCTCCCGGTAAAAAGGTAATCGTAGGCGTAGCGGCAACAGCAACGAAGCCAGCCGCATCGATTCCATTCCATATTGCAAATGCGAAGTCTGAGGCTGTTACCTTCGCTGGAAGTTGCGTCGCATCGATGACTAAGCCATTGAGCCCTTTCACATAATTGGTGTAATTCGCGAATGTCGGCTGACCGCCTGGAAGCAATGCTGACTTTGTAAAATCGATAGCTGAATTTGGGTTCCCTGAGCCATTACCAAAAACTGCACTAAGCGAGCGATGATAAAAGACCCTCCGATCGACGATAACCGTTTCAGGAATGTTGGTCAGCTCTAACCGGAAGTTTACACTCGAGTCAGGACTCGACCCAATAGTTGCATCATCGACATTGACTACTACCTCAAGATATGGCTTTGTCTCGTAGTTCAGTATGGCGTCAGGTATGAGATGTAGTTGCGGACCTTCTGCTCCGTAAACGAGTTGGAAGCTACCGCTATCCGCCCCACTAAGTGAAAGGATATTGGTCCCCTGTGCATCGTCCACTAAATTGATATTCGCGACTCTTATACTTTCCGGACTGCTTCCGTTCTCCTGCAAAGTAGAGACGATGTTTGATAGGCTGATCGTTGGAGGATTGTTCGGTGGTCCGACTGTAACGTGAAAGGATCGACTGAAAATCGCGTTATCTGCCACAGTGGCAAGATCACCGTCAATCCCACCATCCTCGACGTTAACCGTGATCGTTGCGGTTCCCGTTTGGTAAGAAATTGGCGTAAACGTCAATGATCCAATGGAGTTGTCACGACCTGTCCAGGTAGAAAGGGTTCCTGTTGCAGTTCCGGCACCGGTTCCCCAAGCTACGTCAAGCCAGCCATCTCGATTGAAATCTGTGACCACCCCCCCGCGATTGGATCCAGCGGGATTGCTCACCGATACCGGACCGGTGAATAGACCAACTCCATTTCCGAGATATAAATCCAAACTGCTTCCAAATGCTAAAAGATCAACGAAGCCATC
>JBILTQ010000161.1:0-11409 GCA_044371435.1 Pirellulaceae bacterium
ACTGCGAAAGATGGCGTAGCCAGAAAAGGAATCGAGCCCTACCGATAACTCCTGCCGATAGCGACTGGTTCCCTGAGTCTTGGCCAAGGAATCCAGCTCCTTGGCTTGTTCGGCCTGGCGCTCCAGGCTCTGCCGCCTCGGTTCCATCACGAGTTTCCAAAACGTGACTCCGACTCCGAGCACGACCAACCAGACCAAGGCGGCCAAGACGATTTTCGCTTTTGTCAATTTATCGCCTACGTTTTCGTTGCTTCTTTCCGGCGAGCATCACCACCAGGATGAATCCGACCACAATCATCATGCAGCAGGGAAAAAGTGACAAGAGACCGCCGAGGATTCCCGCGGGGGTCGCGTCGCCCCCTGGCGGGTATTCGCGAGGCGGCCACGAAGTCGGCGGCGAACCGTCGGCCGGCGGCCCGGCCTGCCCCGGGAAATCGCTGACGATTTCGCGATTATCCGGCACGGCCAAGGTCGCCAATACCTCCCGGGCGAAGTCCTCGGGAAGATCAGCAATCAACTCGAAATCGCTCCGTGGATCGGTTGCCCCTACCGTCGATGCGTTGGCCTCGGTCGCCTCGGCCAAAACCTGCTGCAAGGCCTGCGTGAGAGTGGCCGCGTCAGCCGCTCGACGATAGGAGTGCGCGCGCTGCGCCAAAGAATGGTCGGCCGTCATCGCCACCCCGATCATATCCAGGGAGAAGCCACGCGATAATATATCTGGCAGGTAGCCCTCCAGTACCTCCGGGTCACTGGCCTCGCCATCGGTGAGTACCAGCAAGCGGAAATCACCGTAAACCTGCCGCTGCCTGACCTCGAGCAACGCATCGGCCGCATGCTTGAGGCGAATCCCCAAAGGTGTTCGCCCCTCGGCCCGCAGGCCTCGAATACGCTCCACGGCCTGCGGCCGGTCCAGCTTTCCCAGCGGTACCAACCAGAAATTGGCGGCCGCGTGCTGGTTGAGCAGCATGATCCCCAGCTGCGCATCGGATGGAAGTTGACGAACTACTCCCAACAAAGCCTGCTTAGCCACTTCGATTTTGGGCCGCGGGCCAGCTTCCGTCTGCATCGGCTGCCGCATCGATCCGGAATCGTCGAGCACCACCAGCAGCGTCGGCGCTCCCCAGCTGTAGGCAGCGATAAACAGGCTCAGGACAAAGCCGGCGCTGATCCTTACATACCGCCACATGCTCATTTCTCTCACAATTTCCTTCGCCACCGATACGCTCCCTTCGCTTCCGCCGGTCGTCCCGCATTATAAGGGTTATCGATCCGACGTGCGCACCACTCGGTTATACCCGGTCCCCTCACTTGACGGCGAACCTGGCGATGAGCTCCCCCATCGTCTGCTCGACCGTGGCCAACGACCCAATCACCACCAACATCCGAAAGGTCCGTGATCCCGGCGGGATCCCCTCGGGTGCGCGCTCGCGAAAGACGCAATTCCATTTGACCACCTTCGCCTCGGGAAAGCGAAACCGGCCATAGCCAGCCAACTCATCACCGGGAACCGGTTGCGACGGCGAAAATATCCCCATCGCATAGTCCCCCTCGACGGTGGAAAAAATCAGGGGACAAGCCTGTTCTCCCGGCCCATCATCGATCGCTAACCGTTTCCCCAGCTGCGGCTCATACCGCCAGAAAACAGAAAAAATCGAGGGCATGTAGCCGGTCAAGGCCTCAAACTGAGCATAGGTGTGCCGTTCCGCAGCCGGGACAAAAAAAGTCGCCCGGTAGTCGATGACATTGGGCCATCCTTCGAACCCGATATGAACACGTTTCTGCAAGCGGTGACGGGAAAGGATCATGGTATTGAGGGCGGGGTGGCCTTGTGATGTTTCCCCAGGCGCCAGCCAGAAAGCCATCTGACTCTCTGTCTCCAAATGGTTGGCCTGCGCGGACAATCGCAACAGCCTGCTGGATGATGTCTCGCCGGCGCCGTCCAAACGTGAACCCGCTTCGGTCGGATTGTAAGCCTCGGCCCAGAAACGAGTCGCATCGCCGACATCGAAACTGCAGGCCGATTGCAGTTGCCGTCCATGGTCAGCGCTATCGATAAACTCCATCCCTTGCCAGCGCAACGAATGGATGGCTCCAGCCAGGCGTTGGGTGGTGGTGATGGAAATCGGAGTCCCTTGGAAACTGGCCTGGATCACCGCATTCCCATCGACCTCGGCCATCGCCGGCTTGCCGCCGCCGAGCAGGCTCAGCAATCCGACCATCACGACCTGACGGAGAAATCTTGGTGACATCCAAGGCCCTAGCATCTGAATTCCCGCCGAAAGCCCAGCCGACCTTGCCTGCGAGTCGACTCGTAGTGAATCGGCCTCTGGGCCCCGCTCCGGCGTAAGACAAAAGATAACCGCAATTCCCTCAGCCGGCGACCAGAGTCGCCGCCCTACTCGTAAAATCGTCGAATCGCAGCAGCGCCATGGCTTGGTCATGGTTGCGGCTCGTATACTCGAGGAAAGAGCGATGGCTTCATCGTTCACGGTCATGCCCCGTACCTCCGGCGATCGTAGGCTGAGATGCTCCAAGAAATACAGAGTCCTCGCAATCCATTGATCCAGCATGCTCGCCGACTACAACGAGCCAAGGAACGACAACACCAACAGCAATTCCTCGTCGAGGGGACACATCTCGTGCAGGAAGCCCTGGCCGTTGGCTGGCCGCTGACCGCGATCCTCTACACCCCGACATGGAAAGAGAAACACACCGCGCTCATCGCAACCCTACCCGCGTCCATTCCCGCCTGGCTGGTCAAGGAACACTTGCTGGCCTACGTGGCCACTACCGAACAGCCCGACGGGGTAGTGGCGATCGCCGAACACCCTGCCCCCCAACCGCTCGCGATCGCTGAACTGAGCCTGGCGGTGGCGGTCGAGCGATTGCAAGGCCCCGACAATCTCGGCTGCCTCATCCGCAGTTCGGCGGCGGCAGGGGCGGATGCTATCTTCGTCGACGAGCAAAGCGTCGATCCCACCAACCCCAAAGTCCTCCGCGGTTCGGCCGGTCAATGGTTCCGTCAGCCGCCCCAAATCATCCCGCAGCTACAGCCGTGGCTCGAAAACTGCCTGGCGAGCGGCATACAGGTTCTGGTGGCGACTGCCGATGGAAGCAGCCTTTGGGATTACGACCTGACGCTCCCCACCCTCTTCCTGCTAGGGAACGAAGGAGCCGGGGTCAGCCCCGAACTCCAACGATGCGTGCCAAGTCGGGTCTCCATCCCTATGGCCCAGGCGGTCGAATCACTCAACGTCGGCGTCGCCGGCTCGATTTTGCTCTACGAGAGTCGACGTCAACGTCACCAGGCCGACTGCAAAATCAGGGGACGGTCAGTTTGAGGTTGCGAACGCGGACCTCCGTCGGCCCGCCGGAATGAAGCTGGATCGCGAATACTCCTCGGCGCTGCCCGGCTGGATCGTCCAGATCCACGCAGGCCTGATCGTTGATCCACGTGCGGATTCGCGAACCCTGAGCCTCAATCTTATAGCGATTCCAGGCACCGGCCTGGACCGCCGATTCGCCGCTCTTGTCCCACAGCAGCTTACGTCCATGTTCCTCATAAAGCTTGCCCCACCAGCCAATTCCGACATCCGCCTGATAGCCAGCCACGGAACCGTTATCCAAGACCTGACTGCGGAACTGGATTCCGCTGTTACCCGCATTGTCGACCAGCTTCATCTCCAGCGATAGGGTAAAATCGTCAGCGACCAGGTCGCTGATAAGGAACTCATTGCGTTTCAATCCTGAGCTTTTGCCGACGATTTCGCCATCCGCAACCGTCCAAAGTTGACTATCTCCTTGCCAACCACTCAGGTCGCGCTGGTTGAAGAACTCCATGGTGTTCTCGGCAGTCACCAACATCGGCGACTGTTGAGTACCGCGCAGGTACGCGATCAACGAACGCACTTCGTGGGGCGAAAAAGCTTGCAGCTGATCGTCCGGCATCATCGACTTCTCGCTGACCCGGCGTTCTTCGATCTCATCCTTTGGCAAGGTCACGGTCGCTTCCGTGGTCTGCAGGGTGATCGTCTTATCGGTCTCACCCTTCAAGATTCCAGTGACTACCTGACCACCTTCCATCAGCAAGATTGTCTGACGATACTCGTTGGCCATCACCGCGCTGGGATCCACAATATTCTCCAACAGATAGTCGATGTTGCTCCGATTGGAACCGGTCAGATCAGGGCCGAGTTTCTGGCCGATCCCGTAGAGCATATGGCAACGCTGGCATGTCTTGGCGAAAATAGCACGACCAAATGGAATATCGGCCGGCGGCTGCGAACGGTCAGCAACCAAGGCCTGGTACCGCTCGATCAAGGCTCGCTTCTCGGCAGGGCTACTTCGCACCTGCCCCCAAACTTTGCCCAACAGGGCATTCACTGCCGCATCATTTAGGAATTCGATACGTCGAGCCATATCCGCCGACAAATCAGCCACCGGGACCCGGCCCTGTTCGATGGCCTCGAGCAGGGCGCGGGCCGAGCTGATCCGACTGCACAAAGTGGAAAGCGTCACCGCTTTCTCGCTCGGCGATAAACCGGGATAGACTTCCAGCAAGACGGGGCTGATTTCGCCATGATCGTACTGGGCCAGCCCTTGAATCGAAGCGATTCGCAAGGCGGAGCCCGGCGCCGCACCCGAGGACCGAATGAACTCGAGGAGATCGATGGCCAAAGCCGGGTCCTTGGCGGAGAGCAAGGCCTTCAGGGCTTGAACGCGTTCTTCTTCGGCGACGGCCGAACTTCTTAGCAAGGAACGCAGGTATCCCATGGCCCGCTGGTCGCCGAAAACCGTTCCCAACTCCGCAGCGTTGCGTTTCACCGCCTCGGCCGAACTGGTCGACAATCGATCATAAATCGCATCCCAGGCAGCCGGCTTCGCTACGCCACGTTGCCCTGCCAAGGCGGTGCGGATCGCCTGCAGCGTCACCAACTGCAGCTCCTGACTATCGCTCTGCTGCAAGACCGGCATCAAATGAGCCAAGGACTGCGAGTCGCTTTGACTAGCGATCCGCCGCAACATGAACTCGCGGAGCAGGGGGATCTGCTCGCCCGCTTTCATCGCCCAGCCCAAAGCCCGAACAGGATCGATATCGGCCATCGGCTCCGCTGCATACCAATACATCAGCGGCAAATTATGATCCTCCCGATCCTCCGCGTACAGCGGCATGGCCTCAAGCCACGGCCAACGGGATGCCGGCGGGATGCGTTGCAAGGCCGCAGCCATCGATAAACGGACAACCGGCGAAGGCTCAGCAGCCATGGCTTTCCATTGAGCCAAGCTCGCTTCCTTCGGTCCCTGACTTTCTATCGATAAGCGGACTGCCCATCCCCGCATATTGGGATGAGGGTCTTGAAGGAGCCGCTGGAAGTCATCCGTCCGCAGGGCTTGGATTACATGCAAAGCCCAAACCGCTCGCAACCGCCGGGTAACATCCTGATGTTCGAGGGCCAATTGGCGGAGACGGGCGACGGCCGCCGCGTCGATCGCCTGCTTCATCGATCGCTCCTGCAGCAAACGACGGGCATGCTCGACATACCAATCGTTGGGATGAAGGGCCAGTTCCACTAACTGCAAATCGCTACTCGACACCAGATCGCGGGGCAGAGACTGTGGGGAACCATACGAAATCTTGTAGATCCGGCCATTGCTGCGATCATGCTTGCTGGCATCGCGCGAGTGACAAGCTTGCATATCGTACCAATCGATCAGGATTACCTGCCCATCCGGACCGTAACGGAGATTGATGATCTGCGAGGCCATGTCTCCGGTAAGAAGAAAATCCTTGCCATGCGTCCCCACATAGCCCGAGCCCTCGGGCTTAAGATGATCGACATTCAAGCGTTGGCCATGGATGTTATTCATGAAGATCGCCTGCGCATATTCCTTCGGCCAGGCAGCCCCTTGATAGATCATGGCCCCACAATGGGCATGCCCGCCACCCGCTTCATCCGACTTACCGTTGCCGCCATGAGGCGTCGCCCCCAGGTAATGCAAATGATCGGCGATCGTCTTGATATCCTGATAGGTGTGCGGATTGAAATGCTGACCACTCTGCCGGTGGTAACGGGCCCCGGGAATCATGTGGAACAGATGAGGGATAACGCAGGCGGTGACGAAGGCCTCTCCGTACTGATCGAAGTCGACCCCCCACGGGTTGCTGGTGCCATGGGCGAAGACTTCAAAGCGGTGCTGCACCGGATGGTAGCGCCAGACGCCGGCATTGAGAGGGATACGATCAGCCTCCTTTGTTCCCGGTTTGCCGACCCGCGAGTGAGTGAAAACCCCATGACAACCATAAAGCCAGCCGTCAGGCCCCCAGCGGAAGGCATTGAGCGTTTCGTGGGTATCCTCATACCCCCAACCATCAAGCAGGATCTGCGGCTGGTCATCGGGCACGTCATTCCCATCGCGGTCAGGGATGAACAGCAAGTACGGAGCAGCCCCCACCCACACCCCTCCGAAACCGACCTCCAGGCCGCTCACCAGATTCAATCCTTCGGCGAAAACTCGGCGCGACTCGAAACGATCGTCGCCATCGCGGTCCTCGAAAATCAAAATGCGATCGCGCCCCTGATCACCCTTGGCTCGAACCGGATATTCGTAAGCCTCCGCCACCCACAAGCGACCACGGTCGTCCAGGGCCATGGCGATCGGCTGCTGGACATCGGGTTCCGCGGCGCAAGCCGTCACGCGAAAACCTTCGGGCACTTTCATGGCTGCGGCGGCCGCATCCGCCGGCAAACCCTGGTGCGGGTAATCGTCAGCAACCAACGGGTTGGAAGGGGTCGTCAACTTGCCTGGGGGCTCGTGATGCAGACGAAAATGATCGAAATTCAAATGCCCCCAACCACCGCTGCCCTCATCGACCAGTCGGATATACATCCGCTGCTCCTGAACACGCCGCAGTTCGACGACGACCCGCTCCATGTCCTCGCGATTGCGACCTGAGATCTGAAAGAAAGGTTTGTCTTCACCAACCGCGTACAATTCCACGCGGGTAGCCGCCGAACTTCCACCGCCGAACCAGAACGAGGCGAAGCGAGCGGAAGCCCTGAAGGGGATGGATGTCAAAGTTCCCTTGACTTGATCCCCCATCTTTTCAAAGCCGCCGATCCAAAATCTCCCGCGGTGCTGGCTGCGCATATCCGGCCGGCGTTTCTCGACGAGGTCGCCTTCTACCGGCTGGCCTTGGAAGGCCTCGCCTTCCGCTTTCCAATCGCTGAGATCACCGGTCTCGAAATCGAGGTTCACCGACCGGCCATTTTCATCGACAACCGCGATTTCCTCGACCTCCGGCGCCGCCACCAGCTTGCCCCCCGCTGGACGCGTCGGGCTCGGCAAAGGATCATCCTTCCCAGCCTGTCGCAGATAATCGACCCCGACCATGAAGGCCGGCTGAGCACCGGGATTGGCCCTGATGATCTCGAGCGTCAGCGTATGCTTGCCTGGCGGCAGGTCCGGTGTCGGATATCGCAAGACCCCCGTGGTCACTACCTTCTCGGCGTACAGGTCGAGCTGCTCGTCGAGGATTCGCTCGTCGAGCATGACTTTCACGATCGCATAATTCCGCGCCTTCGTCAGGACCAAATCCAGTGCCCCCATTTCCGGCGACGACTCGAAGGTAAAAGTCAGCTTGTGGCCCGGTTTCGCCCCGGTCCACCATAACTGTTGGTTGCCGCTCCACCGATCGGAGGCGAAACCGCCCATGGCTTGTATCCGCGTGCTCCCCCCCGTTACCGCCACCTGCCAGGCTTCTGCCTCCAGCCGTTTTGGATCGGACGGCAACCGCGGCTGTGGAGGATCGGCCGCCGCAATCGACCGCTTCGCGGGCGCGGGCGGGCCATGATACAGTTGCGGTTGAGCCGCCAACCAACCTGGCTCATCGGTGACCTGGCGGCGCTGAAGAAGGACGTGGGCGCCGAGCATGCCACCGGTAGCGATGTCTAACAAGCCGTCGGCGTCGATGTCGTGAACGACCAGCTGTCGACCGATCCCGGCCCGATCATCCGCCTGGTAGGGCTTCCAGTCCACCCCTTGTTCGTCGCGCACCAACTTGAACCAATAAACCACCGCCCCGCTATCCCACATCGGACTCTGCCGATGATGGGAATAGTAGGTTTTCCCGGTCACGATGTCCTTCAGCCCATCGCCGTCGATATCCGCCAGCTGCAGGCTGTGCAATTCGCTGAAGAGCACCCCATACTTACTGTCCGCGGGATGACTCCCCATAATACGATGCTCTTCGAAGCTCCTTTGGCCATCGGGCTGCGGCTTCTGCTCAAACCATGAAAGGCCAAATTCATGAGCGGCTAAACTGCTGATGATGTCGTTATCGCCATCGCCGTCGACATCGTAGGCATACATCTCGGCGCCGCCACCGGCATTGGTAAAGCGGGCCGGGTGGTCTCGCCAGCGCGGCTGAGCAGCATCCACAGGTGGTTGCTCAAACCAGCCGCTAGCTCGAAGAATATCCATTCGGCCATCGCCGTTAACATCGCCAACCCCCAACCCATGCCCAAACCGTTCCGGCGCGATCTTCTCTGAAATCGGATGAAAGACCCAAGCCCGGAACGGCTGCTCCCAATCGACTTGGGCATAGCCGAAAAAACCATCGCGAGTGCATACCAACTCGGGGCGATCGTCGCCGACCAGATTGGTCCACTGCGGCGATTCGTTGGAGACCCAATCGAAGACTTGGATTTTCTCCCAAGCCTTATCGATATCCACCTTGCCGGGATTGCGGTAGACGTAGGCCGGGGTCCCAGGAAATCCGACAGTCAGGATATCACGATGACCATCGGCATCAAAATCATAGACCCAAGCAAAGAAGTGATCGGCGTACTTCTCGGTCGGCTGCGGCGCAGCCGGATAAAACTCATGCGCTCGAGTAAAGCCCGGACCCTCGTACCAGTGGGGACCATAAACCACATCTTGATGACCATCGTTATTCAAATCGCCTACGGCGGTCCCCTCGGAAAAATAGGTGTTGGTCAGCGCCTGCCGCTCAAAGCGATGCACCTCCCATTCCTTGGCGGTCGCCCCGACGGCCAAGCCCCCAACCAGCGCCACCAACGTCAGTCCTCCGCCGATGGCCCTGGGCAAGAACCTCGGCAAAACACGGTTAACGCCTGATCGAGTGCTCGAGAGTGAGTTCACCATCGCGGTTCTCGTTGGGGAAAGGGAGGGAGAGGCTTGGGGTCCGCCCTCCAACTCGAGGACGCTGTCCGCATTTTAAGCTATCCCCGGCTTGCTGACCGCCTATGATAAAAAACGCAATTTAATTGAGATTTTTTCCCGATGGGTTTGCGAGCCGGCCCCGCGGATACTTGGCTCGGAGCGTAGATGCCAGGACGTGGGCGCCGGGGGCGGCGAACCGTCGAACGCTTACGCTACCTCGGCCAGCGACCAAGAATCTATCGAGATCCAAGGCAGTACCAGACTGAATTCAATCCATGACGGAGCGGGAACCAACCTCAGAGGCATAGCTGCCGGGGCTCTCGTCTCGACTTCCGCTTCATAAAAAGCGACCCGCTTGGATGGCCACCGCGTAAGCAGCTCAGCCGCTCTCAAACGCAGCCAAAAATTGCTAAGCGACCGACAATCTCCTCGAGGATCGGGACGTCGGCGTCGGGACGCAACGGACTGCTCGGATAGGTCAGCGAGGTGGCGATCCACCCTCGAGCTTTGAGGAATTGAGCCGCGCTGTGTTTGTAGGCGGGCACCGGCGAACGGAAGGCAAAGAAACCGAGGTACTGCAAGAGGTCGTTGAGCTCATAAAAATCCGAGTTACCAGCCTCCCAAAAACGATCGCGAAGGGCAAACTCAGCCGGAGCAAAGGTGCTCAAGCCCAAGAGATAGTCGCTGCCGTACATGATCATGTCGATCGCTAGGTCGTTCCCGGTCAGTACCTTAAAGTCCGGTCGATAGCGGTCCCGCAACGCCAACCGCTCCCACTCCTGCCGCCGACTCAATGACGAGTGCTTGGCCCCCAAACACTGAGGTATTTCCATCAAGCGTCGATAGACCTCCAGCGAGTAGATGCTGCCGAAGGGGGCAAACATCTTCCCCAGCTCAAAAGCATAAAACGGACCAGCATGGTCCGCGATGCGACGATAAGAATCGATGATCCCATCGTCGGCTTGCTGTGTCAGTCCGTAGGATTGGAAAATGATCGGCGTCCCGCCAAAGGCGTGGATCTGATCGATCCGCCGCCGATACTGATCGAAAGCGAAAGTGGCGTCGGGTTGATCTGCAACGAAAGCCCCGGCCACGTAAGGCTTCCCGCCCATCAAAGCCTGGCTTTCCCTCAATACCTGCTCCCGCTGTGACTCGGTGAGCAAATGCCCATAGCCGGTATCCATATTGATTGCCGGTACCAGACCGGCCGCCGCTGTACGCTGAACATGATCGCGGAATCCTTGCCAATCGATGGCGTCGGCCGACGCCATCGGCAAAAGGATGGCGGACATCCCGGTAACCTTGCGACCTCGGTGGATGGGGGGAACTGCCTGCATGGGATGATCCGTGATCGAAGGGGCTGAGCCGCAAAAGGAGAACGGAACGTGATTGTAATCATCGCGTGGGATGAGGATAGAGTCCAACCAGCCACGCTCAGCCCAAGCCCGCGGTTGGCCTGGGCTGGACAACTCTCCGCTTGCCAGGGAAAGCTCGAACCGCTAACCATGGCTTATCCTTGGCCGCAACCTCAGTTTCCTTCGGCCGCCTCGAGCAAGGTCTTCAAGGCCTGGTGGATACCCAGCACCGTCTCCGGCTCGCCACCGCGAAACGCGTAACGGATGATTCCTTGTCGGTCAATGATCACGGTAAAAGGGATCGCTTCCGCCTGGTACTCAGCCGCGACCCCACCGAACTCATCCAGAAGGATCGGGCTCTCGATTTTCAGGCGATCGATGGCCGAGCCCGCGCGAAGCGGCGTTTCCTCGATATTGATCCCCAACCAGAGGACATCCTCGCGCAGCAGGTCGCGGACTATCGCTTCGACCTGGGGCATGGTAGCCATGCATGGCCCACACCAACTTGCCCAGAAATCCAACACCACAATCTGCTCCTTGGCATTGCTCAGTCGCCACGGCTTGCCTTGAAGATCCTTGAGCTCAAAATTCGGCGCCGGTTTACCTATCAACTCAGACACCTGCCCCAGGAGTTGCTCCTCCTTCGCTCCCGGCAGCGGCGATTCAAAGACCTGCGGTAACTTGGCTAAGGTCAATCGCCACGGATTGGCTTCAAGCTGATCGAGCAACTGCGGCAGGTTTCTACCGAAATGCAAGCTGTCCAGGCTATCGAGGGCCAGCTCGACATCACCCAGCAACGCACTCCGCCCAACCACCCGCGATGCGTCATGGCGGATCAGCTCAAAGGTGTAAAAATCCTGGGTCCGAGAAC
>JBILTQ010000589.1:0-3560 GCA_044371435.1 Pirellulaceae bacterium
TTCCATTTTGGGATCTCTTCGATGAACCACGTCCTTACACCTTGATCTTGCCGACCTTCAAATTCCGTCGCATCGATCGGTAACTGTGTATCTCCCAAGGCTAGCGCTACCAAAGCCAAGCGAGCCTTGCTCTTCTGAAACTCTGGCGTATACCGTTTATGTGCAGCTAGCTGTAACGCTTTAATGGATCCTTCTGTGTCGTTTCGCAATGCCGCGATATAGTTTTCAGTATCTTGGTATTCGAGGGTGTCTACTTGCGACGCAATGAAATCAGTGTCCACACGCCCGAAACTCGCGAGTCCAAAAGCCAACGATAATTTCTTTCCTACATCAGCTTCGGATTGGTATCGGTTTGCCAACTCCGTGGAGACAAATTCTTCCAATTTAAGCTCCTTAAGGCGCATAATCATTTCAGGGACGGATAACCCGCTGGCCGTCTTGAGGGAATCCATAAAAGCCTGCGCCTTCGTTTTCCTACCTTCAACATCCTGTTGATAGAACGCGTAACCGATACCTCCTGCAGTCAGAGACAATATCAGTAACAAGCTACCCCAGTTTCGTAAATGAACCGTGCCTGCTTTTTTCATGAGTGCCCGTTCACTATCCTTCCATTTCGAGGAGTGAGTCCAGCGACGGATTTGAAACCATTCCAACAAGGTCGGTAATTGTTTGTTTTCTTTGTTCGATCCCCAAATCGCCGCTCGTTCGGCAAGCTTAAGCTCGGCTCGTCCCTGCTTGGTCTCTCGCTGTTTTCGCGTTAACCATTCTCGAAGAGACGGGACTAAGTAATCATGCGTCAACTGATACTCTCGCGTTTCTTCGCTGGTCTCCTCTAAAGAATCTACAGGCGTAATCAAATGCAAATTCTTGTCTAGCAAATGAACTAACTCCGCGAACTCCTTCGGTCGTCCTTCGTAGCCAGCTACCTTTCTTAATTCTCGCAACTCGCGACTATGCCCTTTGATGTTTGCTCCAGTCGCAGGTATAAGGGCATCGAGTAGCCCTCGAACCCCTTCCTGGTGTTGGCGATACTGGATCGGAATATGCTTGTCCCCAAACGTTTCCTCCAAAAAAGTTACCCCCACTCCCGACATGCCCCCCAGGTCGGCAAGTGTCTTGAGAGTCCACGGCTTGGACTTCATCATCTCACAAAACAATGCCAATCGGACGGAAATGACTTTGTCGTCCTGACTGAGCTCCCTTACGGCTTGCTCAATAAATTGCTGTTGATCCTCGCTGTAATTCCTAGGTTCCTCCGGGAGTTTGTTGTACGCCCGTCCAAATAACACCAGCACTTTTTGAGCGTGGTTCAAATCGAACAGATCGATCATCGCGCTGTTTTCCCGCTCGACAATGGGTATATCAAGCTCCCTAAGAAAGCGGCTGACGGATAGCCAGAAGTCGTCTCGAACCATCAAGATCGCTTGGATGCTCTCTCCATCGCATTGACGAAGAGCATCGGTTAGTTCGCTCTGAGCGTAGTTCTTGTTCGCATAGAGCCACTGCTCGAACTGATCGATTACCAATAGCAGTTTGCCACCGGCAGGGATTAATTTGCGACGGCGAATAAAACTCAATGCATCTGACAAAGATCTTCCGGCGACTTCAGGAATCCGTCGTTGGATTTCTTTGAGCAATTTGGCAGTTGTTTCCTCCTGAGTCGCCTCGATGTAAATGCTTGCGATTTTTGAAGATAATCTAGGAAGCAATCCAGCTTTGATCAAACTGGACTTTCCGCATCCGGATGGCCCGTAGACGAGCCCCACCCGAAATGTTTGCTGGGCTTCAATCCGAGACTTCCAAAACCGCAGGCCCTCGGGCGTTCCGGTACGATCGAAAGGACCAGGCAAAAGTTCAGGAAAAAAATCCGAGTCGGATTCGTCGAACGAGCGGAGGCCTTTCGGGACCACTCGCGGGATGCTTGTTGGTGTTTCGATCGATTTTGAACTAGGCTGCTGATCCCTTTGAGATGTTGGTACGCTGTCACTGAAGGCCGATGAAGGGGCCCGCCCTGCCGATTTGGAGTCCGTATGGTTGACCAGAAAGTATCTCAACTCGTCAGCAAAGTCTTTGGCAATCGCAAAGCGGTCCGATGGTCGACGGGCCAATGCCTTCATGCAAACGCGTTCAAGGTCCGTGGGAATGTTCGAGTCGTACGTTCTTGGGGTCCTGACCTCAGTGGTCTTTACCAATTTGAGCAATTCGTAAGCGCTTTTCGCTTGGAATGGACGACGCCCCGAAAGGAGTTCGTAAAGGACCACACCCAGACTATAGATATCGCTTTGGTGGGTCATCAAGTGCCCCTCTCCACGCGCTTGCTCAGGGCTCATGTAAGCCGGAGTGCCGGCCATTTCCATCGAGCCTACGAAATCGCTCTCTCGAAGGGCGATCCCAAAATCTGCCAGATACGGTCGATCGGACTTGTCCAGCAGAATATTCGCCGGTTTGATATCCCGATGGATCAGCCCCTTGGCATGAGCGCATTGAAGGGCATCTGCAATCGCAGCAACGATGGTCAAAGAAAGCGTACGATCGGGCCTATTTTTTTTGATCCGCGTGGCTAAGTCGGTCCCGTCGACTAACTTCGAGACGATGTATACGTCCCGCTCGTGTGTCCCTAAATCGTAGACCGGAACGATGTTGGGATGATCCAGCTCCGCAAGGATCTGAGCTTCAGCCAAGAACATTTTGACGGCGTCGGAACTAGCGTTCGAACTTAAATTCAACTTGATGGCTACGTCCCGTTTGAGTTGTTCGTCTTGGGCTAAATAGACCGAACCAAAACCGCCGCGCCCAAGGAGTTTTTTGATCTCATAACGACCGATTTTCTTCGGTAGCTTCGTCGACGGGATCTCAACGGCTCCAACATGCTTGGTGTTCTGCTGAGGACCATCGAAAGTGCCATCTGGATCGTTAGCAGAAGTTCTAAAATCCTCAGTTCGGCTATTGGTATGATCACTAGAGGGCTCCGCTTGAGTTGGATCTTTGTGGCTAGGATCGACTGGGCTTGGAGTTGTTGCAAATTCATCATCGCGGTTCATGGAACTTACTAGAAATGCAAAAAGAGCTGTGTTAATCGGGGGCTGAAGGCTTCGATTATACGAGATAAGCGGTTTGCAATGGGTTTATTGTAAACCCGAAATACCCCGTTTTTTGTTTGCTTGTTCAGACCGCCCCGCAGACTTTTTAAGGCTTCTTTTACATCTGAAACGCGCTGAGGGTAAGACAACAAAAGGACATCTAACGCAAATCAGCGACTTTAGGTGGGGTTCCTGGTCAACTCAAGAAACACGATCGCACCCGAATTGCTCAACACTAGTGTGGTACTTCCAACCCAAGATGTCAGAGTACCATTCGTGGTCGATCCATCTTCGGTGCTGTAGGTTTTTTCGATGATCGAGAAAAATCGCGGAGTCGGTACCCAGAAAACTACAAAGTAGCCGTGACTATTTTGGGCTTTCCCTTTTCCATGACTCCCTCCCCAATATCACACCAGCGATTCGAAGAAGTTACCATTTGCCAATTTTAATGGCAAAACAACTTAGCCTTCTTTACTTGGC
>JBILTQ010000147.1:0-11904 GCA_044371435.1 Pirellulaceae bacterium
ATCGACGTCGCCTTTGGCCTTTTCCCATTTCTTGAGCGCACTTTTGTAGTCAGGATGAGCCTCCAGTTGCAACTTCAACTGCGAGCGCAACTGGCTGACTTTCTCCTGAGCGGCAGCCAATTTCTCACGCGGCCCAGTCAACTCCGAAGCCGTCTCGAGGTGCTTGGAAACAGCGTATCGCCAATCAGCCAACACCTTCGACGACTCGCCCAAGAGCTTCTGCCGAGTGGTCTCGTCGAGATCTTTCCGAGCACCGATGTCCTTGATCGTCTTCTCGGCAGTTGCCATCCGCTGCCCTAACTCCGCATATTTGGGATTATCTTTCATCGACTCGATCACCGGCTTCGAAGCGTCATCGTACGCGCGCTGCGCCGTCCGCTGAGCTTCCACTGCATCCTTGAGGCCAATATTCTGACTGATCCAATTCTCCAACCGTTCCTTGGTCTTATCGACCTCTTTCTTGGCAGTCCCGATGGCTTCCTGAAGCTTGCGGACCTGAACCTCGGCCGAACGCGCCTCGTTCATCGCCGCTTGCATCTTCTTCTGAATCTCGCCGACATCCTGCCTCGCGGACTGGACGCGGGCATCCTGCTTCTTTTCCTGGGATTTGTTCGGCTGATTTTTGGGGTCTGCCGCCTCGCCAAGCGAACCCATCGCTCCCGCCAACAACCAACATAAACCTAGTTGAAGGAACGTTATGTTGCATAACTTCATCCTGCATAACCCCGCGCTGGGAAACAACCGCGTGACGCCACGAAGCTTATCGAACCGAGGATGTGACATGATCGTTTTTACCTGAAACAGAAACAGCTCTGATCACCAACCGCATCAAGCGCTTGCCATCTCTCACTATAGCGTTCGACGCCGAAAAATGTAGATAAATTCTTACCTAACTCAGCCCTTGGCGGTCGCTTTGCGCGCCTTAGTTTTGTCGCCTTTCCTTACCTTGGATGGTTTGTCGCCATCCTCCCCGTCTTCCGCCGAGGGAAGGTCGGCAGCATTGACCGTGGGCAACAAGGCCTGCAAGCGGTTTTTGATGGCAAGATACTCGCTCGATCCAGCCAGATTGGTGTATTCCAAAGGATCGGCCTGTTCGTCATAAAGCTCTTCGCCCCCATCCGCATAGCGGATGTAACGCCACCCCTCCGTCCGCACCGCATGATTGCCCCGCTGCCAGGTCGTGATCGCCGGGTGCTCCCAGTCGGCTTGAGGGTCCTTGAGCAATGGGCTGATGTCATGCCCTTCGAGATGCCCTGGCCGAGCAACCCCCGTCAAACGACACAGCGTCGGGTAGATGCAACTGTAGTCAACCGTCCGATCGCAAACACCACCCGCTGGAGTTACCCCCGGTACCTTCCAGATGAAGACGGTTCGCGTCGGTTCTTCCCACAAAGCGAACTTCCGCCAATGCGATTTCTCACCCAAACTCCACCCATGGTCGCTCCACAACACGACAATCGTGTTGTCCTTGGCAGGCGACCGCTCCAAGGCTTCGATCAGGCGGCCGACTTGCGCATCGCAAAAAGCAATCGTAGCCAGGTACGCTTGCACCGCCTCCTTCCAACGCCCGGATGCCAAAATCTGCGCATGGTCGCCGCCTGGCGCCGCAAACTTCACACCGGTCGGCGGAACATCGCTCAGATCATCCTCCCGATACGGCGGAAGCTGGATCGATTCCAGCGGAAACATCTCAAACCATTTTTTGGGAACGCTGAATGGCATGTGGGGTTTCACCAAACCGACCGCCAGAAAAAAGGGCTTTTCTCCTCGATACTCGTTGAGTTTCCTGATGCCGTAACTGACCACTCCATAGTCGGGCATGGTTTCGTCGCTGTTGGCTAACGGATAAAAAGCGATTCCGCCGACGCCGTTGTCTTTGGCCGAAGGGTGCCGCTGCAAATCACCTTGGGACTGGTGGTAGTCATCCCAGTGACCGCCGTGGCCAAAAGAACCATGATAGATCTTGCCAGCCCCGAACAACTGGTAGCCATGCCGTGAAAAATGAGTGTTGAGAAGCTTGTCCTGCGGAATCCCCGGACGCCAGTCCTGCGAATTGACGTAACAACCCGTCGTGCTAGGCCGAAGCCCCGACATCAAGGAAGCTCGCGACGGATTGCAGGAAGGAGCGGTACAGTAGGCGCGGGTAAAGGTCACCCCTTGGCTGGCCAAGCGATCGAGATTTGGGGTCTTGGTCTGAGGATGGCGACCGAGATGCCCAACCCAGTGATTCAAGTCATCGATTGCGATGAAGAGGACATTGGGTGTCGCCGCCTGACTGGCGACGGCCCCCCCAAACAGCCAACAGCACCCCAACCATCCCCAAGAGATGACCCAATTCAGGAATCGACAGCCGACGTTTGCCAAAAATAAATTCGACCTCATAGTACTTCCAGGGGAAAGAAGGTGTAAAACGGCACTGGCCCTTCCGGGGACGGAAGGTGACCTGCGTGAAGCGACCAGAGGACGGCAGGCGCAGCTAGCCAACGCACACCGCCGTATCGTGAATGGGCCGGCGAGCATGACACCGAGGCTGCGGCTTACCGACCTGCTGACGAACATCGCTGCCGACAATCCAACCCGTGTAGCGGTCGCGAGTTTCGCCATCCCCGCTGGAAGCCAACGACGAATGCCCAGCCCGATACCAGCTTCAACGGCGACAACCGCGTCCGGAAACGCTCGTACTGCCCACAAATTCGCCATTTCTCCGCATTGAGGGGCCGTCGCTGGCGCGGCGGTCATGGCCGAGTGACGGCTAACGCTGCACCGGTTGCTTGGCCAGGGTCAGCATTTCGCGAATCGCAGGAACAGCGACATCGAGCGGCAGCGCGTACGAATTGACCCGTCCGGCCCGGGCGATGTTCAGGCCGACGACTCGCCCCCGACTATCGACCAGCGGCCCGCCGCACTGATGGGGAGCCAGGACCGTATCGTGTTGAAAAACCCTGGAAAATCCCGTCGACCGAGCGCTCACACTCCCATTGACTTCCATTTCGGTGGGATCAAAGAGATTGGTCGATATATCCATCAACTGCGCGGCCAGGGTCAGCTGATGTCGCTCGCGATTGACCCCCACCACCACCCGCTGCCCCGCCCGGAGCTCAGCGATCTTCTGCAACAGGGCATCCTTGTCGCGGAGGTAAGCGCCATTGATCGAGATAATCACATCCCCCTCCTCGATCCCCGCCCGATAAGCCCCCCCACCAGGAATAACCATCGAGACCATGGCCCCCTCTTCCGCGTCTCCGAGCGAAACACCAAGCACCGCCCGAGCAGCCGGAATAGTTCGCGGCCCGACCCCCACGACCCCCAAGGCGACCGGGGTTTTCGACGTCGAGACGGTCGCCAACCATGCCCCGACAGAAGCGGAGTTTTCCGGATGCCAGACGACGGGGGGTAAATCCTGGCGTTCGAGCTTTAAGAGGGCGATATCGAGTTCCTCATGGACCCGGACCAGTTCCGCTGGCGTCCGCCTCCCATCGAAGCATCGGCATTCGAGCGACTCGTCCGTCAACTGGCTGGCCTTGGTAACCACCCAGCCAGCCCGATCGACCACCAACCCCAAAGCCAATTGATGACGATCAGCCATCACCTGAACCGTCGACTTCCAATGGCTTCCTACCGCCAATTCGAATGTCTTCAGCATCGTCGGATCCGTCCGCTGATGCGGACTACGGCTCGGCGGAACATAACGCAATCGATAGCTGGTCCGCGTCTGTTTTTCCTGAACCAATCGCCCCGGCGGTGAGGGAGGTGACGACAGGGTTAGGTCGTCAGGCGACAAACTGAAATCCACCACCTGCCAGGTGGCCAATCCCAACAGGGCTAACCCTAAGCAAACGTAACGCACGCTCATTTGGCTTAAGCTTTCTATTTCCATCCTTCCAGCGCCCAACACTTCTCGCTCCCGTTACCGACTCTATGGATCTTCAAGACCGACGATCAACGAACGACGCAAGACTTGCCCCTCGCGTTCGAATTGGATTTCCACCAGGTCGCCCGGCAACGACTCGGACACCGCTCTTCTCAAGTCGTCGAAGGTCGCAATCGGCCGACCATCAAAAACCAAAATGACATCTCCCACCTTCAATCCATACTTGGCAGCCGGACTCTTCTCGACGATCGAAGCGATTTCCGCCCTCCCATCCCCTTGACCTTGCGGATACCCGACCACTCCGATCACCGGCTTGAAACCGGGCAACGATCCCCAAGCCTCGCCAGCGGCCAAGCGATCCCAACTGTCGCGGAAAACATCGATGGGAACGTGCATATTGTCGGCTGTTTCGGTCCCAATGCGACTATGGATCCCCACCAGCTGTCCATTCAAATCGAAGAGCGGACCGCCACTGTCGCCACCGATCAAGGCGCAGTCGGTGACCAAGGTCGAGGGGAGCAGGTTGAGGACCCGTCCGATCCGGATTACCGCCGCCCGATCCGACATCCAACCTCCCGGATGTCCGGCCGCAATCACCCACTCACCCAAGCGAAGATCGTCCGAGCGTCCTAACGTGGCGTAGGGCCAGGATGGATTGCCTTTTTGCACGATCTGTAGCAAACCGGCGTCCATCGTTCGATTCATCCCGAGCGTCCTGGCCCGTACCCGCCGACCATCGGCCAAGATGACACTGGCTTCGCGACCAGGCTTTCCAGCCACGTGGGCTGCAGTCAAGACAAACCCGTCGGGGGTGATGATGACTCCGCTTCCCTGGGCCGACCCCTGCTGCACATTGACGGTGACGGCGTTGATCTTGGCAGCTACCCGCTGCTGCTGCACCTCCATCGCCTGAAGCTCTTCCAAGGATCGAGGTTCGACTCCCTGACGAACCCGATCCAAGACTGCCTCGGCAGCCACGTAGGTCGTCCCGGAAGGAACCGCACTCCGCACTTCAGGAAGCACCGGTTTGCGAACGGTCGTCTGGCCGGCCCTCGCTGCCTGTTGTGCCGAAGCCCGCTGTTGCCCCATCGTCGCAGAAGGCGACAATGCCGGCAAAAAGAAGGAAAGGATACTGGCCCCAATGATCGCCCAAGCCGGGACATGGCGGCGAAGGACAAGACCAGCAATCTTCATGTCGCGGACTCCTTATCATGGGTGACAAGGCCCAACCAAGGCCTGTTCGCATTCGTTGGGGAGATCCCTTCCCGAAAGAAACCCTCGCGGATCGGCGCCTTCCAGCGTTCCTCCGGCAGGACTCCATGTCCCAACACGGATCGCTCGCTTGAGGGAAACCTGATTATTTGCTGGGTCGACTGAAAATACCACCCTCGGCGTCGTATTATTCGTTGGAAACCCCCGCCGGCAAAGGCTCTCACCCCCGGTTTGCGAACGATTCTGACGCCGAGGAAAACTGGATCGGCCGTTGGCCCTCCCCCTCCCCCAGCCTCCAGCGCACCGATGTCAGCCCGTGGACGATCTGTCTCCACCGCCCATCCGACGATCCCGGAGAGCAAGCTTCACTGCCCCCGCCGTCCCGCTAGCCGGATGCCGCGCGATCGACCGTCCCCATCGATTGCAGCAACTATAACGATCGCAACAGCCTTTCCTTGAGAAACTTTCCCGCAGCGACCGGCTACCCTCCCGGCTCCGGAGACTATCCTGGAATAAGGAACTGCTCCAGTTCGGGTCGCCATCGACGGGAACTCGCAGGAAGCCACCGGCCCCGCTTCCAGTCCCGCCGTGGATTCGATAACCGGAAGGCTGGCAGCAACCTTTCGTGGCGACTCGAGACGAGTCCCGGTAACGAGGTCCTGAGACCCGGCCGAGCAAGTCACCTAGGATGGGAACCGATCCAAATTCCATCGCCTCCCTTGCCTGGCAAGGGAGGCGATGGAAGATGATTGCCGTGGATATCCGTTCGAACCGCGAGCCGTCACCTACCCATCAACGCCGCCTACACTCACTTATCGCATGGCTCGATCCCCATGAAAGATATCGGTTAGATGTCGTTCTTCAACCTACGCAACTCGGCCCGGCCCTGCCTGGCGACGTGGTGGCTATGCAGCCTCCTCGGCTTCGGGAGTGGATGGCCACCGGTGGTGGTTCTCTCCCAGGAATCGTCCCTTCCCAAAGCCCAAGACGCCTCATCGCCGCAAAAACCGCAACCGCTGGCAGCAGATTCGGCAGCCCAAATCGAGCTCTGGGCAAGCCGACGGATGAAGATGCGTTTCGGTATGCAGTTTCAATCCAACGACAACCACTGTACCCATCTGCATGCGACCGTTCCCTTCCCTCGTGAATGGCCGGAACAGCAGGTTACCATTCTCGAGGCCACCTTGCCCGAGAACGCCCGCTATCAGGAGCGGGAAATTCCCGGAGGGGCCAAGCAACTGGTGCTGGAGGTACCCGTTCTCGGACCACAACAAAGCTTGGAGGTAGTGGTCACGGTTGAAATTGAAAAATCCTTCATCAAGGGACCGGCAGCCCCTGACCATCTGGTGCTCCCCAAGAAGACACTCAAGGATAAAGATCTGGTCTGGTATCTCGGTGATAGTCCCTTGATTGAAACTAAAAGCCGGCAAGTGCGCGATATCGTCAAGGCCCTTCGCGATCAAAAACCGGAAACCGCCTGGCAGTATGTCGAATCGATCTACGATTGGGTGAGAAACAATATCGCCTACCGCCATGGCGACCTGCGATCGACCCGGGAAACGCTCAAGGACAAATTCGGCGATTGCGAAGAAATGAGCGGCTTATTTGTGGCGATCTGTCGGGCCAGCAACATCCCAGCCCGCTGTGTCTGGATTCCAGAACACTGCTACCCCGAATTCTACCTCGAGGATGCCCAGGGCTTCGGGCATTGGTACCCATGCCAGGTAGCCGGAGATCGCCAATTCGGCCAGATGCAAGAGTATCGACCCATCCTGCAAAAAGGGGATCGCTTCAAGGTTCCCGAGCAAAACGGCTGGCAGCGTTACGTCGCCGAATTTTTTACCTGCAAGCAACGCGTCATCGGCCCGACTCCCCCCAACGTCGTCACCATCCGTGATCTCGGCGAATTACAAGCGGAATTGTCGGCCATCCAGGCAGCCACCGAACCCCAGGTGGCCCAACCTGCCCAACCCCAGTAAGGGGTGACGGGGGACGACGCGGCGAACAAGGAAGAGCAGCCCAAGCTCCACCCTGGATGAGAATGCTGGCCAACGCTCGACTACAGCCGAAGCTCGCGGCAAACGCTCCCGCTCGCGGCTCGAGCAGACGTCATACAAGCGCCGGGTCGCCCCCCAAGGTACCTCGGAGTTGGTCGATATAGCTGGCTGACTGACAGGCTTCCAGCTGTCGATGGGCTTGCTGCAGGCGTTCTGACAAATTCAAGCGGTCGATCACCGCCTGGTGTGTACCGCGATGACAATATTCCGTCAGATAAAAGACATGACGCTGCCACCGGCGAACGTCGATGGTTTGCTTGCTCAGCAACCGCTGGTAGTACCAATCGCTATCGAGAATCGCCTCGCGCTGAAACAGCTGGCGAACTTCAGACGACGACAGATCCTGCCCATTCCACGACCCATGGGCCAGAATTTCCAGCAAGACCTTCAAGGGCGGGCAGGCGTACTCGTAGGATTGGTCTTCGAAATAAAGCCTCGCTACCCGCTGCTGAGCTTCGACGATATGCTCAATCCCTTCCGCGTAGGATTCCGGATCTTGAATCTCAGGTTTCAAAATCCGCTCATCGAAAACCTTGCTGGGATTATCGAAAACCCGCCCAAAAAATCGGCGAACGAATTTGGCGGTGATCCGATACCCCAGACGCGAGGCGAGGATGCGGCGACCGGCATGCTCGTAGTCATCCAAGCGTTCCAGCATCCCTTCGCCAATCAACCAAGCCGGGTCGCGTTCCTTCGCTTGCAAACGACACCATATTTCCGGCACCAACATACTGATATCGTGCCCGACTTCCATTTCGGGACCGACATGCCCTGCCGCTGTGGAAAAACCTCCCAAACCGGTCAAAATCATACTGACCAGCGTCGCGTTGAGATCGTGAATCGGCAGCAGGGCGTTGAAAGGTCCCTTGGTCAAAGCCCCCTCGCTCCCCGCCCCGGTCGTCGAAGGACTCTTGCCTGTCAACGAACTGACATAGTCCATGAACAACTCAGGAATTTCCTGATAGTGGATCGGGTTGTAAACAGCCAGCGAACGAATCCCAGCCTCAGGCTCAGGCGGATTGTTTCGCCGCCCCGACAGCACGGCAGAAACCGGCGTCAGCAGCGGTTGGCCAAATGGGGTAGCCCTTGCCAGCTGCATAGCTCGGGCCCCCAGATAACGCAACTGCGGCCGCGTCAGGTCGGGACGATCCTGAAGATAACGCGGATTCTTCGAGGGTACCCCGTCGACTAAACGCGGCTGCGAGGAACTGACAACATACTTCGGCCCACCCTGGCAATCGACAAAACCTCGCAATCGCTGTTGCATCGCCAGCGTATACTTGTCGAATTCCATCACCTGGTCGACTTCGCGTCTCACCGTTTCGCGATCCAGCGGTTGATAATTGCAGAAGAAGTTCCCGACGTCAGCGATATCCAACTCCGTTTGTTTGTCGAGTCCCCGGTGAATGGCATCGTCAGGACGCTGGAATAAGCGGTATTCGCAGTTATGCACGAACTTGTAACTTAGCTTGGCGTCCCCCCCCGGCAAACTCGCCAGGTACCTCCCAGGTACGACTACCGAAGCGGTGATGTCATCTTCCATTTGCAACTTGGCCGACGCCGTGAAATCCTGCCGGACCTTGTAGGTTCGCCAGCGACCATGATTATCATGGCCTACCCGTAAATAGATGCCGACCAGCTTTCGGTTGTCGTACTTCAATTCGTGCCCCTTGTCGCCATTGACGATATCGACGTCAAAATGCGACCGCCAATCCCCCTTCCATTCCGGTCTACAAAAACGTTTGATGATAAAGGCCATGGCATAAATATGGGTTGGGATCGAAGCCAGCCATCGGTTGTAGCCCTCGGTGTACTCGCGCGATGGCGTCAGCAACTTGATCACGCTCCCCAAGGATCGACTGGGATCCAGTACCGCCCGACTGGACCGTTGACTGTAATCGGGCTTCTCGGCCGCCTGTGGTTGCCAGCGCTGCGAATAGTCGTAGCTGAAAATCTCTTCGAGGTAGGCAAAATCCCGGTCGATGTCGGCGACAAAGATCGGACCGCTCAGCATATAATCCTTGATCGATTTGCTGATCTCGCTTTTGCCGCCCCCACTTACCGTGCAAGGCTTGTGACAAACCGTCCCGTCCCCCGCCGTTCCAATAAGCCGCCAGGAGGGCGCACTGGGATGCTTCTCGACATGTAACCGGTAACCGCTGGGGGCGATATATGTCTTGTCGAATTCCAAAGGCAACGCTTGCTCGGCTCCCTCCCACGACCAGCGTACGGATTGATCGAGCAAACTAAAGCGTGCGCTTTCGTTGACGTAAATGATCTGCGGTTGCCAACGATCGATACCGAACCCTCCCGGTTTCACCTCGATGAAATGCTCGCCATAATCCCTCGCAACATCCGCAAACGTGCGGCCGTTGTACCGTCGCGAATCCAACTGGAACTCATCCCCGAGATTGTGCGAAGGAAAAGCCAAAGTTCCTCCGGCATGCTCCTCTTCGACATTTCCCAGCAGATTAGCGGCAAAACTGATCTGTGTTTTCACCTCTTTCTTGCAGTAACCAAAATAGTTGTCGGCAATCAAGGTAATCATCACCCCCCGCTTCGAACGATAGCTCAACTTGAAGGCTCGACCATCGTTATACCGCTCCTCAGGCGACCTCCAGCACATGCCATCGGCCCGCTGCCGGTCAGTGGCTGCATCCCAAGCTGGAAGCCCAAGCGATCGCTTCGTCAATTCGACCAGATGGGGCGCCAAGATGACGCATCCGGTATGGCCGGTCCAATGCCGGGTATCCAAACCAGCGTCGTTCTCGGGCACTAATGGATCACCTCCATTCCCGAAAATCGACTCGACGAAATCGAGATTGGCCACCAACGATCCGGGAACCAGAAAACGGATCTCCATCGACTGGTGCTCGCTGTAACCCGAAACCTCGGGACAGACGACGGGACGGATCAACAACGACACAAAAGTCCGCGCGGGATGGGTGAAATTCGCCGTGAAAGGCAACACCCTCAATTCATCCGGCGGTAACAGCGAGTGCTGAAACATCCTGGCGAAAACCAACTTCGGCACCCTTTTTTTGTCGGCCGGTATCGGCAAGCCGCCTTCGGCAACATGGAAGGTTCCCTCGGTTGTTCGCCGGTCCTGGGTGGGATTGTGCAGTACGCCATTGGCCAGGCGATAGGAGCGAATCCAGCGGTTCTGGAATTCGTCGCCCCCATCCGGCAAACTCAACTGACGAGCCAAACCGTGTCGGTCGAGGACCAGCGTCGGCCGCGGAAGACGCAGGGGATTAGCCAAAGACTCGCCCGCAAACTCCGCCTCGAGAAAACCCTCGATGCGCTGGTCGATCGGGGCCCGGAGTTGCGTCAGCAGTCGGTTCTTCTCCTCGAGATTCGCCAACAACCCCTCCGGCAGCTCGACCCGAGCCATCGCCTCCTCATCGAGCACCAGGTCGCTAGCCGCCATCTGCAGGTAAATGTACTGCCGCAACAAGCTGGCTGACTTCGAATCGCGATCTTCGGCCCGATCCCAGGACAACCTGCGCCGAGGATCGCTCAGCAACCAGCCGGTGTCCAAAGCAAAATCTCTTGTCGACATGATGGTCTCACCCTACCTGGAAAGCTGCGTATCTCATCGGACCTCTCACCCTCGCTGATCGTTTACGCTCTCAAGCTACAGCCATCAAACGCCTTGCCCAAGCATCGATGATGGCGATGACGAACGGCAAGTCGCGTGGATCCCTCACCAGCAGATGATCGCTCCGCGGCAGGGTGAACAAGCTTACCTCGGGTGGCTCCTTCCGCGATTCCGAAATACGGCTCACCTGCTGATAGATTTGCCTGGCATGCTCATAAGCCACCGTCTCGTCGTCGGGTGAGTGCAGCAGTAGCAAGGGCTTGTTCAGCGTCTCCAAGTCCTTGCCCAGATCATAGCGACGGAACTCTTCGATCATCTGGCGATCGATCGGGAATTTCCGGCCGCCGATCATCACCTCTCCACGCCCCGTGGTCTCGATGGCCGGATCTAAACGCAACAGGACATCCGCCAGATGACTGGTCTCGCTGGGCGCGGCAATCGTCACCAAGCCGCGAATGCTCTCCGCCTGCTGCGCAACCGCCAAGGCGGCCACCCCTCCAAAGCTGTGCCCCACCAACAAGAACGGTGCCTCGTGCTGCTGCCTCAAATAGTCGATAGCCATGGAAAGATCGACTTTGTTGGAAGCCAGGTTGGTCATGGCAAAATCCCCTTCGCTGTTCCCGAGACCAGCAAAATCGAACCGCAATACCCCCCACCCCCGCTGGGCCAAGCCGCGCGAAATACGGACACTCGCCTTCAGATCCTTGGAACACGTAAAACAATGGGCCAGGACGATGAATCCAGCCGGACGATGTGGCGGTCGATCGAGGATGCCGCCCAACATCCGCCCAGCGCTCCCGATAAAATGGACTCGGTGACTGGCCAGCGATCCCTGAATTTCCATTAACCCAGACTCGCAATCCGCGCGAAAGAATCCTTCAACTGAGCATACAGCCCTTGGTAGAGAGGAAAGGCGGCATCATAGGTTTTCTGCTGACGCTTCTGCGGCGCCAGCTTAGCCTCTACACGGATAGTCGCCTGGCAAGCCTCCTCGATATTCTTGTACGCGCCATCACCCACGGCCGCCAACAAGGCCACGCCAAAGGCCGGCCCCTGCTCGGCCTGAATGGTACAAGCCGCCTGACCAAAAACATCGGCCAGGATCTGTTTCCACAGTTCGCTCTTGGCGCCGCCGCCGCTGACGCGAATCTCCTTGATCGGTA
>JBILTQ010000644.1:0-3556 GCA_044371435.1 Pirellulaceae bacterium
AGCGTGCTTCGCACTATTGAGTCCTGACAGCTTTTCCGGCCCTCTATTGAGTCCTGACACCTTTTCCGGCCCTAGAGTCGAGCAGGGAGATTAGTTTAATGTCTCTGAGACGATTTCATGAATTGCGCAGTACCTATGAGCCCGGGACAACCGTCTGCTTAAATTGCTCAATGGCTTCGTGCATACGGGCGGTAATCTCAGGGTTTCGGGCAGCGACATTGGTAGTCTCCTTCAGATCATTCTTCAAGTCGTAGAGCTGAATATCATCACCCTTGCTTATCATCTTCCAATCGCCACGACGCATCGCGGTACCCAGCTTGGGTTCGTAGCCAAAGAAGATATCGCGTTTGGTCAAAGGTTTCTGGTATAGGAAGTGGTCTTTGGCGCTAATCCCATCGAGGTTCGTCGGGTTGTCCCGAGAGATACCAGCCAAGTCGGTCAGGGTCGGAAAAAGGTCGAACCCTGCAAGCAACTCCGCCGACTTCGTTCCCGCTATGATTTTTCCTGGCCACCAAGCAACAGCTGGCACGCGGTGCCCGCCCTCATAGTGGCTGAACTTTCCGCCGCGATACGGCAGTTCGGCCGGACTCATCCCCACAGCGCCGTTGTCCGACCAGAAGAAGACCAGCGTGTGTTGCGTTAAGCCGAGCTCTCTGACGCCGTCTAGGATCTTGCCGACACTTTGGTCCAAATCTTCGACGATCGTTCGGTAGCGAGGCCGGTTGACGTCGTTCACTGCGTTCTGATTCCATTCCCCTTCTCGCTTGTCCGGTGCATCGTCACGGGTCTGGTAGGGATTGTGAACAGCCTGGTGTGCAATGTAGAGGAAAAACGGATTCTCTTTGTTCCGCCGGATGAAGTCGAGACTTCGATCGGTGATGATGTCCGTGGAATAGCCCTGCAAAGCCAGAGGCTCCAGCCCGTCACGCCAGAAATTTGGGCTATGATAACCGCCGCCGCCATGCAGGAAGCCAACAAATTCATCGAAGCCCAGATGGGGCGGATGGAATTTAGGCTCGTAACCGCAATGCCATTTGCCGAACAATGCAGTCACATATCCATTTTTCTGGAAGATCGTCGCCAGGGTCGGCGTTGCCTGTGGAATCCCCGAGTTTGGTTCGTTCTTACCAACAATCACATCTACAATACCAACACGTTGCTGATAGCGCCCAGTGAGGAAAGCGGTTCGCGTGGGGCTACACACCGACGAGTTAGAATGGAAGTCGGTGAATGTCAGACCTTCCTGCGCCATCCGATCAATCTGCGGGGTCTTGACCCAACCGTTGTAAAGACTGATATCTCCACATCCGAGATCGTCCGCTAAAATGACGATGACATTGGGGCGGGCTCCCTCCAATGGCCCTGCGATTGTGACTGCCAGGAGAATCGCCAGCCCTGTCTTGAAATAGCCAAGAAATTGATTCATAGGGATCATGTCCGATTTATAAACTGGTGAGTTCGCATACCACTGCTTGATTTCTGATTCTTCGCCATTTCCTGTCCAAACGATGCTCGAATCTATTTGACAGCGAAGTTCGACTGCTTCCGCTTAGTGTAACTTTGCTTCTGTAAATTGTTTGCCCATCCGAGTCAACTCAGACGACAATCAGGTTTCATTGGCATTGATCGTTGAGCCTCGTTTACCACCAACGATGGCATCCGCTTTCGACACCAACTGCTTTTTGTACGACTGGTATTGCGTCGGACTTTCACCCTCTAGTCGACACAACGATGCGATGTCGATGCCTGGTTCCAGTCCCTTCAAAACGATCCACATCTTCTCTGATGAAGACCAACTCCAACGACTCTTTTTTGACTTGCTCATTCGGTCTCTCCTTGGCTGATGAAAGACCGCTTATACTATTTTGTCGAGTGCGCCATTGTCGCTGAAGCATTACAGTTCGTTTTTCAACGTAATCTGCGGGATAGCTTTTTTGCGCGGAAAGAACTGGAGCAGGGTTGCTTTTATCTGTTTACAGCCAATTTTTTCTGTTTTATTTTTGCTGGGAACTTGCTGAGATTTTTCAACTGGTGTTCAAGCCCAAGGCGTTCTTTTATTTCAACTTACTCTCGCTCTTGTGGGAGAGTCTGAGGCCAATCGCCTTCTTTGGGGTGTCAGCCTATTTTTTAACCAGAACCAGAGCGAATGCGTTTTTCAAAAAGCAAATAGCTACCGAAAATACATCATCCCATCAGGAATCTACAAGTCGTTTTCAATCGATGAACGGTATGTACTGGTATTTTGATACCCTCTGCAAATGTACGACGTTTCGCGGTCGTGCCGGCGTCGCGGAATTCTGGGTCTTCTATTTGGTGAACCTCGCCATCTGTGTCATTCCTTTTTTTTGCTTTATTACTTGGTATTCATACGTCTTGTCGAGTCGAGGACAACAATCTCCCGATTGTGGGCCCCTTCCATTTCTATTCTTTCTTCCAATCCTGTTTCTAACGCCTGCAATTGCTGTCAGAAGATTGCATGATTCGGGGAAATCCGGATGGTGGTTACTACTCATGGTTCTTCTCTTTGTTGGGGAACTAATTCTCTTAGTCTTATTGCTGCTTCCCAGTCAATCCGGAGAGAATAAATATGGAGCCCGGTAACGCAGTGTAGGCCGACTGTAATGCTTAAGCGACAATGGCACATCGGATACCACCGAAAGGGGCGTGAACTCAACAAACCTTATGAAATCAAGGAGAATCGCGATTTGAAAAAAGAGTATTGTCGCGAGAGGGGTTGTGCCCGAGGGAGCTAACATTTTGGGATCGAAACTGGTGAGTTAACCAGTAAACAGAAGAAGCCGGGAGTGAACGCTCTCGGCTTTTTGCGTTAACGGCAACGATCCTAAGGGTTTGCCGCGACGCTCGCCAAGCTGTCGGAAATCTAGTTCCGAACCGGTTGCTCTCAGGGACCGACAGCATCCATGGAGGTTGGGCTCGGACCCCGAGAAAAGTTGCGGAAAGGTGACCGGGAAGTAATCAAGGGGTTGGAGGGAAAGACAAGGGCGGGAACGGCGAGAGAAGATCACCCGAAGTGTTGGGGACATGCGGCCGAAAGATCCGACCGCAGATACTACCGCACAGACTTCAGTGACAGATGAGCGGCAACGCCAGGGTACGTCTGTGTCAACGCTGAGTAGTTAGCGGTTCCAGATTCTTTGGGTGTTCTGGCCGGTTTTGAAGCGTTCATTCCGACGCGCGATTCCCAAGGACGAAAAAAAGCCGAGAACAACGACGGCTTATTGGGCACAACCAAGGACAAACGCACATCGTCCAAGAAGAGCCCTTCAAAACTCACCTTTCGTTGCTTAGGCGTAGCATGAGCCACGCTAATCCGAATCACCACATAGTGAGAGTACCAAGGGAGAGGCATTTCCTCGCTCAACTGCTGCCAAACCTCTGGCTGTTCATCGAAATTCAACCGGGTACTCCGTGTGAACCAAGCAGCTTCAGTCATCAAAATCACATCGTTGAGTTTCGGATATTCCTTGAGCACGCGCTGAGGGAGGGCTGCCATGGCGAGCCCGCCACGATAGTGTTCACCGTTCACTAGTTTTTT
>JBILTQ010000003.1:0-39907 GCA_044371435.1 Pirellulaceae bacterium
CCATCAACGAGATCCGGTGGGCCAAGGACAGCACCTACTTTACCTTCCTCTACAACCGTCGCGGGCACCAGCGATTGCAGCTATGGTCGGTCGCGCCGGCTCAACGCCAGTTACAGTTGATTATCGATGAAAGCAGTTCGACTTTCATCGACTATGCCCACAAGGCTTTTCATCGTTACCTGGACGATAGCCAGGAGGTGATCTGGGCGAGCGAACGAGATGGTTGGTGCCATCTGTATCTCTATGATTTAAAAGCTGGCTGTCTGAAGCGACGCTTGACTTCGGGGGACTGGGTGGTCCGGAGTATCGAGGACGTCGACCTCGCGTCGCGTCGCCTCTGGTTTTCCGCCGGGGGGGTGGTAGCTGGGCAAGATCCCTACTTCAGGCACCTGTGCCAATGCTCTCTCGATGGTTCGCCGGTCGTGCAATTGACGGCGGGCAATGGAGATCATCAGTGGCGATTGTCGCCCGATCGGAATTATCTGATCGATAGTTACTCACGCGTGGATCTGCCACCGGTTCATGAATTGCGGTCGGCGGTGACGGGGCATTACCTGATGACAATTCATCGCGCCGATGATCGTTCGCTGCGGGCTACCGGTTGGTCCCCGCCCCGCCACTTCGTGGCAAAAGGTCGCGACGGGATCACCGATATTCACGGATTGATCTTTCGACCACGCTGGCTGTCGCCGGGCCGCAAGTATCCGGTCATCGAGGCCATCTACGCTGGGCCACAGTCGGCCTTCACGCCCAAGCAATTCGGTTTGCATTTGGAATATCAGCAGTTGGCGGAATTGGGCTTTATCGTGGTCAAGCTGGATGGGATGGGGACGTCCCATCGCAGCAAGGCCTTTCACGATGTCTGTTGGAAGAATATTGCCGACGCTGGGTTACCCGATCGCCGCTTGTGGATCGAGGCAGCCGCTCGCCAGTATCCTGAAATGGATATCCAGCGGGTAGGAATCTATGGGGGATCGGCGGGGGGGCAGAATGCGCTGGGAGCTTTGCTGTTCCACGGCGATTTCTATGATTGTGCGGTAGCCGACTGCGGTTGTCACGATAACCGCTTGGACAAAATGTGGTGGAACGAATTGTGGATGGGCTGGCCGTTGGGCCCGCATTATGCGGAGCAGTCGAACGTCACCCATGCTCATCGGTTGCAGGGCAAGTTGTTACTGATCGTGGGCGAGCTGGATTCCAACGTCGATCCAGCCTCGACGTTGCGGGTGGTGCAGGCCTTGATCGAAGCCAACAAGGATTTTGAGTTCCTACTGGTACCTGGGGGTGGGCATGGGGTGGGAAGTCAAGCTTACGGCCAACGGCGGATTTGGGATTTTTTTGTGCGGCATCTTCACGGCAGCACTCCGCCTCGGCCCGAGGAATACCGGTGATAAACGCGATAGCCGTCACAGCGTGGAATCGCTATCATTGGGTTGACCCAAGGCTGCTTCTTCCACTTACCTCATGGATTGATCGTGTCGAGTGCTTCGCCCAGCCCCAAGCCGAAAAGCATCGGCGATTTGTTGCGTGAGTTTCGCGAGCATCGGGACAGTCTTCGGCAGGAGTTGGGTAAAGCCATCGTCGGCCAGGATGAGGTTGTCGAGCAGTTGTTCGCCGCGATTTTCACCCGCGGCCACTGCTTGCTCGAAGGGGTGCCCGGTCTGGCCAAGACCTTGATGGTCAGTACCCTCTCGAAGATTCTGGATGTCGGTTTTCGTCGTATCCAGTTCACCCCCGATTTGATGCCATCGGATATCACCGGGACCAATGTCCTGGATGAACGCGATGGCCGTCGCGAATTCCGCTTCGTCGAGGGACCGATCTTTACCAATATCCTGTTGGCGGATGAAATCAACCGGACCCCGCCCAAGACGCAGGCGGCTTTGTTGCAGGCGATGCAGGAGCGGGAGGTGACGATCGGTGGCAAAACCTATCCTTTACCGGACCCTTTCTTCACCATCGCGACTCAAAATCCTATCGAGCAGGAGGGGACTTATCCGTTACCCGAGGCCCAGTTGGATCGTTTCATGTTCAACATCAAGATCGGCTATCCTTCGGCCGAGGAAGAGGAGCGGATTCTCTTGAGCACGACGCGCAACGACAAGCCCGAGATTGCCAAGATCCTCTCGGCACGGGCGATCCTCAATATCCAGAAGTTGATCCAGAGTGTGGCGGTCAGTGAATACGTGGTCAAATACGTCACCAGTTTGGTCCGGGCTACCCGCCCGGTGGATGAACGAGCGCCAGCGTTTATCAAGGAATTGCTGGATTGGGGGGCTGGGCCACGGGCTGGCCAGTTTTTGTTGCAGGCCGGCAAGGCGATCGCTGCCATGGATGGGCGTTTTAGCGTGGCGGTCGCCGATATCAAGCGGATCGCGGTGCCTGTCCTGCGGCACCGGTTGAGCGCGAATTTCCAGGCCCAAGCGGAAGGGATGACCACGGACGCCATCATCCAACGACTGCTCAAGGAAATTCGCGAACCGGAAATCCCCAAGTATGCCTCGGCTGACATTCCTCCTGTAGTCCATTAAGAACGTGACCGCTGTCGAGCAGTATCTGAAGCCCGAACTCGCTGCCCAGATCAAGCGTTTGGATCTGCGGGCGAAGATGATCGTTCGCGGGTTTCTTCAGGGGTTGCACGCCAGCCCGGCCCATGGGTTTTCGGTAGAGTTCTCCGAGCATCGCCGTTATGCCCACGGTGATGATCCCAAGGATATCGACTGGTTGGCTTACGCGAAAACCGACCGGTATTACATCAAGAAGTTCGAGGCCGAGACGAGTTTAAACGGCTACCTGGTAATGGACCTGAGCCGTTCGATGGACTTCACCTATCGCCAGCAGCTTACCAAATTCAATTATTGCATTTGTTTAGCGGCGGCCCTGACCTACTTGATGCTGATGCAGCGGGATCCGATCGGTTTGCTAACTTTTGATACCAGGATTCGGGCCAGTGTTCCGCCGCGTTCTCGGCGTAGCCAATTGGCTGCCATCCTGACGCAATTGACCAAGTTGCAAGCGACTGGTGAAACCGATTTAGGTGCATCGATGGTGCAACTGGCTTCGATGCTTAAACATCGCTCGTTGGTGATGGTCTTCAGTGACCTGCTGATGGAAACGGAGGTCGCCTTGCAGTCCCTGCGGTTGCTCCGCGGAGCTGGTCATGACGTGATCGTCTTTCATGTGATGGATGAGGCGGAGGTCAGCTTTCCCTTTGACGGGGTGGTGCAACTGCATGATCCGGAACAGGCGACCAGCCTCACGGTCAACGCGGACGAGATCGGCGAGGAATACCGGCGGAATATCGCCGAATTTCGCGAAACCCTGCGACGCGGTTGTCATGAATCGCGTATCGACTATGTTCCCCTGCATACGGGGAACGCTTATGACAAAGGGCTGACCGAATATTTGCTTAGCCGTCGAGGTCGCTTCTAGTGAATTTTGTTCACGTATCCTTGTTGGCCGGTGTTGCTTTTGCAGTGGTCCCGCTGTTGCTGCACTTGCTGGGTAAGCGCGAACCCAAGCAGATCACCTTTCCCGCCTTGCGGTTTGTACGAGCTACCGCGGTGCAAGCCCAGCGCGGTTGGAACATCAAGCGCTGGTTGTTGTTGTTCCTTCGCATGTTGCTGCTGGTCCTGGCGGCCGTAGCGTTGGCTTCGCCGAGAGTTCATAGTTCGATGCATGCGACCTACATAATGCTTGGGGTGCTTGCTTGCCTGGCAATCCTGGCCTCGGCAACCGCCTTTTTCTCCTTAGCTTCCCGGCATCCTCGTTGGCTTGGGCAAACCTTGGTGGGGTTCGCCCTTTTATTGTGGCTGGGATTGGCGGTGGGAGGCGGTCTGGCTTGGAGTGGCGGGGTGCCAGCGCCATCGCAATCGACTTCAGGGCCGATCTGTATGGCGATCGTGATCGATACCAGTCCGACCATGGATTATCGGCAAGCTGATTCCACCCGCTTGGAAGCGGCCAAGGAGACAGCCCGATGGTTGATGGACCGGCTGCCTAGCGACAGTCAGATCGCTATCGTCACCTCGACGCAAGGCCAGCGGTTGCATCCGAGCCGCATCTCGGCCAACCGTCAACTGGAGAATGTCAAGCTAGAGGGGATGGCGGCGGACTTACCGGAAAGAATTCAAGCAGCTGTTGGCTTAGTGCAAAGTTCCTCGCTGGAACGGCGCGAGGTTTACGTGCTGACCGATTTGTCATCGGCGGCTTGGTCCGGTGGTGGCGGCGAGAAGAGGCAGGTGTTCGGTGGTACGGAAGAGCGGGGGGCGGTCCTGCTGCAGTTGATTGATGTCGGTACGGTGATCCGCGACAACTGGTCGCTGGTGAATTTGAAGTTGAGCCAGGAAACCTTGGTGAGTGGGGGCGCGGTCGAGATTTCGGCTACCGTCCAAGCAACCGCCACTGCCCCGGCAAGCCAGTTGGGGGTCGAGTTATGGGTCGAGCAGCGCGATCCGCGTTTACCGATGGTGCGGAATGGAGAAGTCGTCCTTCCGGCCAGTCAGGTGGTGGATCGGCAGACCGTGGATGTCCCGGCAGGTGGCCTGGCGCAGGTCAACTTTAGCTTGCCGGATATCGGCCTGGGCCCTACCCATGCTTGGCTGCGACTGACTCGGCCGGATCCACTGGAGATCGATAATCGGTTG
Organism: Pirellulaceae bacterium; assembly: GCA_044371435.1. GTDB lineage: Bacteria > Planctomycetota > Planctomycetia > Pirellulales > Pirellulaceae > JAIYDQ01. The sequence continues at coordinate 4,647 of JBILTQ010000003.1, forward strand.
GCTTTCACGGTCGAAGGCATCGCCCCGGGGAAACAACTGGTGGTGGGGGCAAGCGAAGGGCGTGGCCAGGAGCGAGCCAAGGTCGCCGCGCAGATGCTGGATCCGGAGGAAAAAGTCATCGATTTCAAGACGTACCGCGAACTGACCAAGCTCGATTTGGGAGTGTACGAGTCGATCTTGCTGGTAGACCCACCCGCGTTGAATGAGGCAGAGGTCGACCGTTTGCAAGCGGCCGTCGAATCGGGGAAAGGCTTGATGCTGATCCTGGGACGGCAAGCGGTCGCCGATCAGGCATGGCAATCAGCCCCGGTAGCCAAACTCTTGCCGGGGTCCATGCGGCGACTTTGGCGACGTTCTTTCTCGGACGGTAGTCATTATTTCGAGTCGGTGCGTCCGGAGCATCCGATTTGGACGATCTATGATCAGCAAGCCAAGCTGGTCCCCTGGAACCGCTTTCCCGTCCACAAGTACTGGCTGTTGCAGGACTTGGCGGCAGATGCCACGCCCCTGCTTCGCTACACGCAATCCGGACATCCCGCGATGATCGAGCAACCGCGGGGGGCGGGAAGGATCATCACGATGACGACCCCCATGACCGACGAGGATTCGACCGACGATCCCCCGTGGAACCGTTTGTGGGCGGCTCCCGATGCCTGGCCGAATTTCGGATTACTGGTAGGGACGATGCGTTATTTGTCGGGGATGGCAGGTGGCCAGCGCAACTTTGTCGTCGGCTCGGTGCCAGTCCTCGATAATCCAAGCGAGCGTTATCCGGCCCGTTACGATTTGTTCACCCCTTCGGGAGAAGTCGTCCGCCTGCAGTCGCCAGGCAATACCCTGACGTATGCCTATGCAACCTGGCCGGGGGTCTATCGTTTGCGCAGCGCCCAAGCCGATAAACCTGCGATGCGTGGTTTCAGTATGCAGTTGGATCCGAAGATGGTGCGATTGGACCCGATCGATCCTGCGACGCTCGATGATATCCTCGGTAAGGACAAGTATTTTTTGGTCAAAGATCGGGAGCACTTGCAGAGTTCGATTGGTCAGGCGCGTCACGGGAAGGAACTGGCCCCTTTTTTCCTGGTAATCCTGATCCTCCTGGGTGTCGCCGAACAAGCCATGTCTTATCGCTTTTACGCGCTAGGGACTAGAGCTGCTCCATGATCACCTGGGAACTGCAACCGATCTTCGATAGCTATGGCCTGGTCCTGGCTTTAGCCGGACTTGCCTTATGGACACTGTGGGCGATCCGGCTCGATCGGCAGTTGTCGCTGGGAAGACGCTTGATGCTGACCGGGATGCGGTTGCTTACCTTGGCGGTGCTATTGGTTCTTTGCCTGCGTCCCGCGGTTTCGTGGACTGGCCAGCAGGCGATGCGGCAAGCGGTGGCCGTGATGGTCGATACCTCGAGCAGTATGGAGCTTCCTTCGGGACGGGAAAAGCTGAGCCGTTATCAAGTAGAGCGGCAGACGCTGAGTGATCTTCAAAAACAAGCGAGGGCTTTGGGGAAGGATATCGAGTGGCGGCTTTATGGCTATGACAATCAACTGCGAGAGCTAGGATGGCGGGAAGATGAGGCGGCTGCCGGCTCGGAGGAAAAGCTCTGGACGGATTGGATGCCGGGGCAGCCCCAAGGTGTCACCACGGAAGTGGGGCAGACTTTGGCTCGCGTTTTGGCTTCGGCGAACGATCCGCCATTGATGGCCATTGTTTGGCTAGGCGATGGTATCCAGACCACCCGCGGCGATACCTTCGACGCGCAGCAAGTCGCTCGGCAACTGGCGACACTGGATATTCCTTTGTTCCTGGTAGGGATTGGGCCGCGGAGCGGCGCCGAGGAATCCCGCGATCAGATCCTGGAAGGGGTGCCCGATCAGAGCGAGGCCTTTACCGGGAATCGGGTGCCGCTGCGGGGAAGCTTGCGCGCCATCGGCTTGACGAACCGCGAACTCAAGGTCGCTGTATTTCTCCGTCAGCCTGGAGAAGCTTACGAGCAGTTGGGGCAAGTCAACCTCAAGCCGAATCAATCCGATCAGACTCTACCCTTCGAGCTCTCGATCCTAGCGCCGGCGCCGGGCGCATACCAATTACTGATCAAGGCCGAAGCGGTCGAAGGCGAAGCGACCCTGCTCAACAATGAGCAAGTGACCTTCCTCAATGTCCGTGATTCGGGATCGCGCATTCTTTTTCTCGAAGGCCAGCCACGCCAGGAGCAAAAGTTTATTCGGCAAGCTTTAGCCGATAGTCCCGACCTGCAAGTTGACTGGCGTTTCTTTCCCGAAACCGCGCGTTCCCAATGGCCGATCGAATTGGACGAAGAGTTGGCGGCGAATCTCTTCGACTGCATCATTCTCGGCGATCTCGATGCAGCAGCGATCGGGCCAAACAGTTGGAAACGTCTCGTCGAGCTGGTCGAGCAAGGGGTCGGATTGGTGATGTTGGGGGGGTACCATGCCTACGGTAGCGGGGGCTATGAAGCTACCCCGCTCGCGGAGATCCTACCGGTCGAGCTCGATCGTTCCGTTCGCCAGTATTTCGAGCAGCCCATCCAGGAGCGCGGGCATTGGTCGGGCGAGCTACCCTTGAAGCCGCGCGGGCCACACCCGATCACCGACCTGGCAGCGTCGGACGGCGGTCTGCCCACGCCGGCCGACAGCGAACAAGGCGAAGCAGCCAATCTGAGGATTTGGAGTCAGCTCAAGCCGCTCTTGGGAGCCAACCGCTGGAAGGGGGTCAAACCTAATCCGGGTGTCCAGATCCTGGCGGTTGGCTCCGACGATCAGCCGTTGATCGTGAGCAGTGACGCGGGGAAGGGGCGTATCCTGTGCCTGGCCTTTGATTCGAGTTACCGTTGGTGGCGACAAGGGATGTCCGATCGTCATCGTCAATTCTGGCGTCAATCGATCCTGTGGACGATGCGGCGCGAGGAAGTTCGCGAAGGTTTGCGATTGACCATGCCCAAGCGTAGTTTTTCGCTGGGAGAAGCGACCAACTATCAACTGATATGGAATCCGGGTTCCCTGAAGAAACCGCTGCCCCGTCAACTCGACGTCCGTTGGTGGCTCGACGGCGAAGATCGCGGACCACTGCTCCCGCAACCGCTCAACAGCACCGAACTCGAAGGGCAACTCGGGCCATTCACCAAGCCGGGACGCTATGAAATCGTGGCCAAAGCGGCTGGAGAAGATGGCCAGGCCATCGAGAGTCGCCTCCCTTTCGTCGTCATCGATCTGGCCATCGAGAAGATCCAGGCGACCCCCGACTGGCAACTCATCAGCCAGTTGTCCAGCCTCAATGAATCGGCTGGCGGAAGGATCGTCGCCCCCGAAGCATCTGGCGATATCCTGAAGGTGCTGCAGCAGCGACGGTTGGAGACTCAGGTCGACACGGTGCGCACCTACCGCTTGGGCGAGTCGGTCTGGGATAGTTGGCTGGTGTTCCTGACAATCGCCACCCTCTTTTCCATTCAGTGGGCTTTGCGAAAAGCCTGGAATCTCCCATAGCCGAGCGGACGGATGGCGACTGGCTAACGAGCCCAGCGAGCTTGACCCATCCGATCCTAAATCGGATTGGACGACCGCACCGGCTGGTTGGCTTTCAAGCTCTTAGCGAAAGAGGCCAATTGCTGCATCGTATCGCAATGGGCGGTAAAGTTCAGTTGTGGTCGCAGGTTGTCGGTCAACTCACGCCCCCCCACGACCAACGCTGTGTCCTGGGGGAGCGTCGACCAGAACTTGCGAAAGTCTTCGATGAACTGCGGCTTGTCATCCACATGGGAGACACTCAACCATACCAGCCGCGGTCGCTCTCGTCGCACCGCCTCGGCATACGAGGCAAAAGGGAGGTTGACCCCCAAGTTGACCGCCCGCCAGCCGATTTCCCGCAGGGTCACCTCGATGAGTTGCCCGATGAGCATGTAGTGATCGCCTGACAGCGTTCCACCCAAGGCGTACGGTGCAGTGGCCGGAGGGTCGGCGAACAACCGACGAAACTCATGGGTCAACCGCGAACAGAGTTCCACGGCGCGGCGCTCCTGGAAAATCTCGAGCCGTCCCTGCCGCCAGAGTTCACCCAAACGACGGAAAGTCGACGCAATCAAATCGTCCGCCAGATTAGAAAAACTGCCTTGGCGGTCGTACCACTCGATCATCGTTCGGCGGCACTCTCGTTCGTCACCACGTATCAAAGCCGCTTCCAGCGATTCCTGCAGTCCCGCCAATAATCCCGGCCGCTCCTCTGCCGCTTCCGCGGGACTGGCTTTCACCCCCTCCGGTGCCGGACCAATGTCCAACTGCGAGTAGTCGGCGATTTCCCGATTGGTCGACTCGAGGAATGCCAAGAGGCTGTCCAGCGGAATCCGGCGATGCCCTCCAAGCGTCTTCAAGGTCTGAATGGCCCCACGGTCGCACCACCGTTTGATCGAAGACTCGCTAACCCGGAGAGCGTCGGCGACCTGTTTCGGCGAAAAATCTTTTTGCACGGCCCACACCACCGAAAAACGTTCAAAACATTCTTAAATATCCTTCATCATCCGAGCTTGGCAAGCCGGATTTGCCGATTTATTCGAATAATACCGTTGATTTCGCCAGCTGCTTGCGGTAGAACCTTGAACGAATTGAACGTTTTGATTGATGGATGGAAGAGTTCTACGTCGATAAATGAACGAATTGGGCGTTTAGCGAAAGGGTTGAGATGATGATTGCGGCAGTGAAGGCAAAGTCAGTCGTCCGAAAGAGTAAGAAGCCCGGCCTCGCCCTCGAACGGGCTGGGAACGGCCGCAAAGCCCGGGCGGAGAGTTTGGTAGGCATTGGAGCCGGCTCGGCGGAACCGGTGCGAGCTTCGGCCGAGGTGTTTCGCAGCGTACAGCTGAACAAAGAATTGGGAGAGTTTTGCCAGCTTTTCCTGTATGGAGAGGGGGACCTTGGGCTCGGTGAACAGTGGCGAAGGTTGCGTGGTCAGCCGATCGATTGGATTGCTAACGACTTCTTCGACCACCCAGACGCCGAGTTGCGGATCCTGGGGGAAGCTTTGCTGGCGCGGTGGGACGGTGGAAGCTCGCTCAGCAAGTCGCACCGGCTGAAAGATCTCCCGCCGCACTTGGCCAGGTTGTGCGAGACACGGCTGCTGAAGCCCGAGGAGGAGGCGGAGCTTTTTCGGCGAATGAATTATCTCCGGCATGTGGCGAAACGGGAGCGGGATCGTTTGGAAGTCGAGGGACCGAGCGAAGCGGGGGTGCGGAGAGTTCGTGGGCTGTTGCAGGCAGCCGATTGGCACCGGGATCTGATTGTCCGCTCCAACATGCGATTGGTGATTTCGATCGTCAAGAAGTTTGTCAATCCTCATAATCTCTTCGACGATTTGCTGAGCGATGGCATCATGGCTCTGATTCGGGCGGTTGAGAAATTCGATTACGATCGCGGATTCCGCTTCAGCACCTATGCGACGCAGGTGGTTCGGCGAAATGCCTACCGCAACGTGATGGCCCGCCAGAAGGAACGCACCAAGGTAACGACGAGCTTGGAGGATGGCAATTTCGACTTCGATGATCAGGAAACGCAGGGTGGTATCTCTCCCGATCGTTGGAACCTGCTGCGAAGCAAGCTAACGGCTTTGCTAGACAAGCTCGATCGTCGCGAGAAGTTAATCGTTCGAGCCAGGTTTTCTTTGGGAAGTCATCGGCGCGTTCAGACTTTGCAGCGGATTGCTGACAGCTTGGGGGTCTCCAAGGAGCGGGTCCGTCAGCTCGAAAAGCGTGCGCTGGAAAAGTTGCGGGAACTGGCGATATCGCTGGAGCTGCCGGAGTTCGTCGCCGAGTGATCGTTGAATTTACCTCGGTTATCGAGTCACCACCCGCCGAGGTTTTCGCCTATCATGCCCGCCCAGGTGCATTGAATCGTTTGCTGCCGCCTTGGGATCAGCAGCGGTTGATCCGATCCGAGCATAGTCTGGCGCCGGGTTCCCAAGTCGAGGTAGAGGTGAGGGTGGCCGGTTGGCCGACAACGATTGTTGCTCGGCATGAGCAGTTAGAGCCCCCACACTTTTTTTCCGATCGTCAACTCGCTGGGCCGTTTCGCAGTTGGTACCACGAGCATCGCTTCGAACCAGTTGCTGGCGATAGTCAGCTGACGCGGTTGATGGATCGTATCGCGTACGAACTCCCAGGCGGGGTAGTCGGTCAAGCTCTGGGGGGAAGTTATGCGAGGTGGAAATTCGAGACCACCTTCGCTTATCGGCATCGCATGACAAGCCTTGACGTGCAGCTCGAACGACAGCTTCGGGCGGCGGAGGGCGGTCCGGCCCGCGGACGGAAGGTGGCCGTTTCCGGTAGTCATGGTTTGATTGGGGCAGGTGTGGTCGACCTGTTGCGGGTCCTTGGGTATCAGGTGATCAGGCTCGAGCGACCGATCAAGACTTCCGTTCATCGGCGGGCAAGCGTCGGCAGAGTCTCGGTGGGTGACACGGCTTCCTTGTCCAGCACCCCTTGGGATCCGCAAGAAGGTTTGCTGCGACCCGAAGATCTGGAAGGTGTTGATGCGGTTATCCATCTGGCGGGGGTGGGGATTGCCGATCAACGTTGGAGTTCTGGTTTTCGAGAGACGCTTTGGAGTAGTCGCGTCGATGCGACGCGAAGGTTGGCCGAGCAATTACAGCGATTGGCGAATCCTCCTCGAGCCTTCATCGCCGCCTCCGCGATTGGGATCTATGGTCATGTTCCCGACGGTGAAGTCGATGAAAATTCACCGCCGAGCCACGATTTCCTCGGCCAATTGGCTACCCATTGGGAGCAGGCATCCAACGGACTGGCGGGGGCAGGGATTCGCGTTGCCCATGGTCGACTTGGGATCGTCCTGAGTCCACGGGGCGGAGCCTTGGCCAAGACACTGCCCCTCTTCCGTTGGGGATTGGGAGGGCGAATAGGCAGCGGTCAGCAGTACTGGAGTTGGATTAGTCAGGAAGATGCGGTAGCGGCTTTGGTCTGGTTGGCTTTCCATCCATCGTCCCGCGGCCCGTACAACCTCACCGCTGGTTATGTGACGAATCTTGAGTTCACGCGGGCCCTCGCCGAAGTTGTGCACCGGCCGGCTTGCCTACCGGTGCCCGCCAGTTTCTTGCGGTGGGGGCTAGGAGAGATGGCCGAGCCTTTGCTCCTGTCCAGCCTGCGAGCCAACTCGCGGCGTTTGTTGGAGACCGGCTACCGGTTGCGACAGCCTGAACTGAGGATCGCTCTCCGGCAAATGCTTGGGCGCGAGCGTTTGACGCCGAGCGCAAGCGGAGCCTAGGGCAAGGGGTCGAGAGTGTGGTTCGTCATAATCGGCAGATTCGGCAAACCGGCAAGCCAAAGGAGAAGTTTTTCTAATTCAGATTCAAGGCGGTCGAGCCTCGCCGTAAACCAGTGTTCATGATTCGATGACGTCGATCGTCTGTCGACGGCGGGGAGCGAGCGGCTCCCCGCGAGGTGATCCTTGGTTGTTGATTGTTTTGCCTGGAATCATGTGGTTGTCGAAGATATTGATCGGGCTTGTCGTGGCGATAGCCCTTGGTTTAGTGGTTGGTTCAAGCAGCGACCTTCGCGCTGATTCGCCGTTGAATGCTTCGAGGGTTCCCAGCGAACCGCAGTGGGACGGGAGGGTTTTCTTGCGAGGTGAAGCACGCGCCCGCAAAGACGCGACGCCGATCCTCGATCGTCCTTACCGACCCTTGCACGTTTACGGTAACACCCAGCGCCGTTTGCACTATCGAGACACGGTCATCCCGAGCCGACAGGATCGCCAGGATCGTCGCGAAGCGTTCGTCGAAGCTCGTTAGCGATCACCGCCAGCACAGCGTCATCGAGCCACATACGCATGGCGGCGGCCGATTCGCGGATCTGCTCGGGCCGTTTGGCTCCACACAGCACGGTGGTGATTTGCGGTTGACGCAGTGTCCAATGGACCACCAATTGGGTGACCGAGCAAGCGTGGTCGTGAGCCAGTTGCCGGAGAACATCGAGAAGATCCTGGGCTCGTTCCCAAGCTTTGCCTTGGAAAATGGGGTAAGTCAAGCGTTTGTCCAGGGGATCGAAGGTGTGATCGCGCTGCATCCCACCGGCTAGCAGGCCTTTCATCAATGGCCAGTAGCAGGCGACCCCACACTTGCTTGTCGCCAGGAATGGGCGAAGTTTCTCCAGCGTTTCGGGTTGCAGCATGTTGAAGGGTGGCTGGACCACTACCGGAGTGATTACCCGCGAGAAACGTTCGAGTTCCTCGGGTGAGACATTGCTGGCTCCCACGAAGCGGACAACCTTTTTTTCTACCAGTTCCGCGAGCGTGGCAGCGCTCTGCTCGATATCGGTAACACCGTCAGGGGTGTGGAGATACAGCAGGTCGATCACGTCGAGGCCCAAACGCTGGCGTATCGCATCGGCTTGCTGGCGGATACGGGCCGGGCTGGCATCCAGGACCCGCTGACGATTCGCGTCGTAGTGAGTCCCAACTTTGCTGGCAATCACCACCCTCTCGCGAACTCGACCAAGGGCAGACCGCAACAGGCGATCGCTCTCGCCGTCGAAGCCATAGCTGTAGGCGGTATCAAAATGATTGATCCCCGACTCCACGGCGGCTTCGATGGTCGCTAGGCTTTGTGCGTCGGAGGTCCCTAGCGAGCTGATACCGGCGATCGGCCAGCATCCCATTGCCACCGGGGAGACGTAGAGGTCGGATTCCCCAAGCTGACGGTGAGGGAGGCAAACGGCATCCTTGGGTGTGAGCGACGGAGGTTGGGTGGTGGGGGGCGTCATCGGGTTGGCTTTAATCTCGGCAAGGCCTCTTGCCGTCAGGGATGGATGGGAGAAAAGACGCCATTTAAGGGGGGAATGGCTTCCTCAAGCATGGGGGCCCTGTTACACTTCATGAGGTGAAGCAGAATAATAACAGATCTGGGTGCTGGTCGGTGGCGACTCCCTCGATGAAATGAAGCCAGCTGAACTCCGCAAACCGGCCTTGGGTGGGCGGCGCGGTCGGCATCTCTCTCTCGCTTTGTTTCAGGGGTGGCAACTGGCTTATCCACGGTGCCCGGTTCTTCTCTCATAGCCTACGTACCTGATTTGAAAGGTTCGAAATACCATGCGATACGCCTTCCGACTAGCTGAATTGTTGGGTCACACGCCCGATCGCCGCAAGCGGCCGGGAACGATCAAGAACATCGTCGAATATACGGGGCTCGACCGGCACCAGGTGGCGGCCTTGTTAAAGAATGAAGCCAAGTACATTCCCATCGATGCTCTGTCGCGTTTGTGCGACTACCTAATCGAGCATGGCTATGCCAAAGCGGACGAGTTGCCGGGGGCTTTGTTTGCCATCAAGCCGGAAAATTTCTGGGAATTGCTGGCTCGCCGTCGTCGTTTGGAGATTTGTGTCGGGGTGCGTCGTTCGGCGGACGATGTATCCGAGGCTGCCTGGGTGGTCGCATCGGATGCGGTTTTGGCGGGTGAGGTCTTGAATGGTGTCTCCACCCTGGGTGGAACGGCGAAAGCCATCAAGAGCCAACCCGGTATTCGCGTCGAGTCGGCTCCGCATCTGGAAAACCTGAAGCAATCCCTGGTATGGAGTCCGGGAACGTTACCCGAGGATCAGGTGCAGGAGCGGGTCAAAGAGGTTTATCAGGAGTTTGTGGAAATCGACGGCGACAAGTCGCTGGTTTGTTTAGGTAGCGTCAAGAGTAACCTGACGGTGGAGATGGTGATGGGGGCCGCCTTCGGTTGCGATCCGTTCGTATCGCAAGATGAGGTGCATGCGGCCCGCGATCGAAGTTGTCCTATTTTCTTGCGTTATCGCGACAACGACCCGCACCCGCCGGCGGCTTCGGCCGGGATGCGTTTGAGCAAGACAGAAAAAGCCGAGAAACCAGGTTTGTATTATGAGCAGGCCGATGGTTCCTGGGCTTTTGCCGGCGGCGCAGCGCCGGGGCAAGACGCGGCCCTGGTGTTCTACATTTATCGGGAGTCGCTCGGTCGGCTGGAGATGATTTTGAGTGGCTTTTCGGGAAGGGCGACCCGTCTTTTGGCGAGGACTTTGGCCCATCAAGCGGAGGTCTTTTGGCCCCCCATCTACCAGGAGAATTACCTGCAGATCGGCGCGTACATCGTTCAGTATGCGTCACCCGAACCGGATGAGCCGGAAAACATCCTCCGCACCGATCTGCTCGCCGAAGCAACGGTCATCCCGCTTCCGGCCGAAGCCATCCAGCGGCGGTTGAATAAGGTCTCTTGAGGATAGCCGAGCATGGCTGGGCCAATGCCTGTTGAGCGGCGATCGAAGTGGGTTCGCCGATGGTGGTTGGTCCTCGGGTTGGCGAGCCTGTGGTTGCCCCGCTGGTTCGTCCATGCTTGGGCTGGTGACTCCTTCCGTGAGGATCCGGATGCTTATCTGGCCTTGGCCGAAGGCTGGCATCACAGCGGAACCTTCGGACGGCAGGCGGAGGATGGTGCGGTACGGCCGACCGCTTACCGCCCCCCGCTGTATCCTTGGCTGTTATCGAGGCTGCTGGCAGTACCCGTCGACATCCGCCTTAGCCTGACCGTGTTCCATCTGGGGCTGGGATTGGCAACGATCTGCCTGGTGTGGTCGATCGGGAATCGGCTAGCCACCGCAGTTAATTGTTCAAACAATTCTTGTTCAAACATCCATTCGTCGGTTGCCTGGTTGGCGGCGGCGGGGGTAGCGATCGATCCGATCCTGGTCCGGCAATCGACCTTGGTGATGACGGAGACGGTGGCTACTTTCCTGGCCGTTGCCGTGTGGTGGCTTTGGTTGGTGCATGGCCGTGCTCCCGCGGCTTCGGCTTGGCGGTGGCTAGGCGTGGGGGTGTTGCTGGGGTTGCATGTTTTGACACGGGCCTCCAGTATCCTCTGGTTACCAAGCCTGATCCTCCTCGATTTCGTCGGGAACTTTGGGGCCCAGCCGCAGTCATGGCGGAAGCTTTGGCGCCGTGGATTATGGATGACGATCGGTTGGCTGGTGGTCGTTGCGCCTTGGGCGATGAGGAACGAGCAGGCCCTTGGGCGGTACGTGTGGACCACTACCCACGGAGGCTATACCTTGTTGCTGGCAAACAACCCGATCCTCTACGAGCATTTCCAGCGGGAAGGGATGGGGCGAAGCTGGGATGATGCCGCGTTTCATCGTTGGTGGGAGGCGAAGTCGTCGTTGGATGCCGACGAATGGACCAAGGACCGGATGGCCCAGGCTTTAGCCTGGCAAACGATCGTGGCAGAGCCTTGGACCTTCGCTAAGGGATGCCTGGCGAGGTTTGGCTGGTTCTGGGCCTGGTGGCCAGCTGCCGGGCAGGCGAGCCCAGGTCAGGCCTGGTGGATTGGGCTATGGTACCTGCTGGTCAGCCTGTTGTTTGTCGGGGGGGGCTGGAACGCCTTGGCTGAGTTTCGGTCGGGGCGAAATGATTGTTGGAAGTCTTGGTTGCCGGGGGTCACTCTCTTGGTCACCTTGACCTTGATCCACCTAGTCTATTGGAGCAACATGCGGATGCGAGCACCGCTGATGCCGATGGTGTACCTGCTGGCAGCTTTCCAACTCGAGCGATTTGCGAAGCGTTGGTCTTCCATCTAAACTGAAGGTGGTTTGATGACCCTGTTCGCCGAGAATTGCATACCGAAATGGTAGAACTTGCCAACGCAGCTCACGCCGCCAGTATTATGCTGGTCGATGATTCGCACGTCCTCCGCGATCGGCTGGTTGAAGCCTTTCAGGAACGCGGCTTGCGGGTGACGGTGGCTGGCGATTGCGATGAGGCGGTGGAGGTATTTCGCCACCAACCGACTGATCTGGCGGTTGTCGATCTGCGGATGCCGGGACGCAGCGGGCTGACGTTGATCCCGGATCTCAAGCAGATCAAGCCGGATGTGAAGATCGTCATCCTGTCCGGCTTCGGCAGTATCGCTACGGCGATCGATGCTATCCGCTTGGGGGCTACTAACTTTATCCCGAAACCTGCGGATGCTGACGATATCTTAATGGCCTTTGCACGCGGCGATTCGGCAATCGAGATTCAGGAGGAACCCAGTGAAATCCCGGTTCCAACCTTGGCTCAGGCCGAATGGGAGCATATCCATCGGGTGTTGGCTGATTGCAGCAACAACATTTCGGAAGCCGCTCGACGTTTGGGGATCCATCGCCGTTCGTTGCAGCGTAAACTTCGCAAGCGTGCGCCTTGAGCTATCTTCCGGGGAATGCTTGTAGGAGAAATGCTCCCGATGTCCAAGCAGGGAATCCACCAATGGTTGCAGTCGTTGCCCGCACCGATACCGTTGGCGGCGGCGGGGGACAGCCCGTCGGCAACCGGGTTGGTCGCGTTGCTCCATCGCTACCCCGAATACCAGGGAACACTGACCGAGGCCTTGCTATGGCTGCGGATCGGGATGATCGAGCGTCCGCACCTGTTGGTCCAGGAAGGGGATTCGGCTTTGGAGAAATACCTTCACGGAGTGGTACATCGCCTGGAAGGGGATTTTTGGAATGCCAACTATTGGTTTCGTCAGGTCAACGATCGTCGTTTGCTTGAAGCCATCCAGACCGAGGTCGATCGGCAAGGGGCACGAGGAGACTACGATCAGGTGGTTGTGGGGAGAGGCGAGGGAAGGCAGGTCTTCCAACCTCAGCAACTGGTGGCGGCCGTGGCGGCTGAACGGCAGGCAGGGGTAGGGGCGGCGCGCGAGTCGGCAGCGTGTACCGCCGTCTCGCAAGCGGAATGGGATGCTTTATGGAAGTCGCTCCATCCAACGGTGGCGGCGAGGAATGACGGATGACGAAGGTGGGTTCCTCATGCTTTGGCTAAGGTCTATCGAGGACCGTAAAGCGTATGGCTTCCCATCGGGAGTCGCGATCTAGGATGTCCGAGATCATCCTGGCGACGCTGAATGCCCGTTATATCCACAGCGCTTTGGGATTGCGTTACCTGCTGGCCAACATGGGCGACTTAAGCCCGCGGACTGCGGTGCGCGAGTTCGTTATCAACGATCATCCAGCGGAGATTCTCGGCAAGCTACTGGAGGGGGACCCAAAAATCATCGGCTTGGGGATCTATATCTGGAATCTTGAGCCGACGACGCGCGTGCTCGCCGACTTGAAGCGAGTCTGTCCCGAGGTATGTGTCGTGTTGGGAGGGCCGGAGGTCAGTTATGATCAGGCGGAGCTACCGATCGTGGCCTTGGCGGATTACGTCATCACCGGCGAGGCCGACCTGGCATTCCCAGCTTTTTGTCGCCAATATCTTCGCGGCGAACGCCCTGGCCAGAAGATCATCACAGCAGCCTTGCCTGATACCAAACAGCTGGCGATGCCCTACGCCTATTACACGCCCGAGGATATCGCCCACCGTATCATCTACGTCGAGGCCTCGCGAGGTTGCCCGTTCACGTGCGAGTTTTGTCTTTCGTCCTTGGATATCCCCGTTCGGCAGTTTCCAGTAGAGCAATTCCTGGCCGAGGTCGAGCGGTTGATGCAGGCTGGGGTGAGGCAGTTCAAGTTTGTTGATCGCACCTTCAATCTGAACCTGAAGGTCAGCCGCCGGATCCTCGAGTTTTTCCTCGAGCGGTACACGCCTGACCTGTTCTTGCATTTCGAAATGATTCCCGATCGACTCCCCGAATCTTTGCGAGTCTTGTTGGCTCAGTTTCCCCCGGGAGCGATTCAGCTGGAAGTCGGTATCCAATCTTTCGATGAGGAGGTCGGTCGTTGGATAAGTCGCCAGCAGGACTTCGAGCAGATCGAGAAGAACTTCGAGTACCTGCGTCAGCACACGGGAGCCCACCTGCATGCAGACTTGATCGTCGGCTTGCCGGGGGAAACGCGGGAGAGTTTCGCGGCCGGATTCGATCGCCTGTATCGCCTGCATCCCCAAGAGATCCAGGTGGGGATCCTGAAGCGTCTTCGCGGAACCCCTCTGGTTCGCCACGAAGCTGCCTGGAAGATGGTGTACAGTGCTTATCCACCTTACGAGATCCTCTCGCACCGAGCGATGGATTTCGAAACGATCCAGCAGTTACGACGCTTCGCCCGTTACTGGGATTTGATCGGCAATAGTGGTAATTTCGTCGAAACCCTCGCTTGGCTTTGCCCGCCGTCGACGTCCGCCTTCCAAGCCTTGGACGAGTTAAGTCGGTGGTTGTATCGACAGCAACCGCAACTCTATGGCCTGTCGCTGGTTCGGTTGGTGGAATTGGTCTTTATCTACCTGACCGAAGTCCGCGGTTGTGATCAGGAAGCGGTGGCGGTAGCTTTGGCCCACGACTACACCCGCAGTGTTCGCCGCGAGTTGCCGGGATTCCTCAAGCAGGCTGGCGCTGGCAAATTATCCCCGGCAGCCTCGGTCGAGGCTTCGAGGCTGCCGCAGCGTCAGCGGCGACATCTGGCAGGCCCCGATCGCTCGCTGGCTGGAGGATAGCCCGGAGCTTCCCACGGCGGGGCACGGTGCCCTTGGATAGGGATAGGATGTTAAGGCTGTCAGGGGCTGTCGCCCGGAGCCCGTGCGGGCGGGGACGGTGGGGAGGAATGGATGCTTCGCATTTTCGCTAGCTTATCGCCAGCCGAAGAAGGGCGGACGACGCGTATTGGGGAAGCGGGAGAGGTAACTTCCTCTTGTCGTTAAACTTCGCTTAAGCCGCAAGGTTTCTCTGGTCGATAGCCATGCATAGATTCCGTCCATCCCACCTGGAGAAGGTACGAGTTCGGGGTCAAGCTAGCAAAAGCGACGATAGCTTCGCTTGGGTTTGGTCCGAGTGTTCGATATGCAAAAAGTGCCCCACGATTTCACAACCCTCCCTGCTGACGACGCTGGCCTAGTGGCTGGTCTACGGCGGACGATACTCCTGTGGGGTGGGATCGTCGTCGATTCGATCGGGATGCTGGGCGATATCGTCCTCTTTGGCTGGCAGGTGCTGGTGTGGCTATTTTCGCGTCGGCCGAGCCGAGACACGCTCTTGCCAAATTTCTACGCCGTGGGGGTCTTGAGTCTACCGGTGGTCGCTCTGACAGGCACCTTTATCGGAATGGTTTTAGCGGTGCAGAGCCATTACCAGTTCAAAGCCATCGGCATGGAATCCAAACTGGGCGGGGTGATCAACATGACCTTGGTCCGCGAGCTTGGGCCGGTCTTGGCGGCGACGATGCTGGCGGGCCGGGTAGGAAGCGCCATGGCGGCTGTCCTGGGGACGATGCGGGTGACCGAACAGATTGATGCCTTGATAAGTATGGGAGCTAACCCCATCCATTACCTGGTAGTCCCGCGTTTCCTGGCTTGCCTGCTGCTGATCCCGGCTTTGACGGTGATGGCGGACTTCATGGGGATCCTTGGCGGCTACTTCTACTGCGTCGTTATTCTTGGGGTCGACCACTCGCAGTACCTGCGCAATAGCCGGGAGTTTGTCGGCGGCTTCGACTTTTTCTCGGGTGTTTTCAAGAGCTTGTTTTTCGGTGCAGTGATCGCGATCGTCAGTTGCTATCGGGGCTTTCACTGCCAGCCGGGGGCGGAGGGGGTTGGCCGAGCTGCTACCGAAGCTTTCGTGGTGAGTTTCGTGATGATTTTGATCCTGGATTTGTTCCTGAATATTCTTTTGGACGCGGTCTACTTTTCATTGTGGCCGCGGGGAGCTCGGCTCCTATGATGATGTCCCCAGTAATCGTCGATGATGTCTTGGGTGAAGGAGCCGTGGCTTCGGCTGGCGCGCGTCCACTGGTAGAGACGCATGAGTTGACGGTCGTCTTTGGGCGGCAGATGATTCTCGATCGGATCAGTCTCCGTATCCCGCGTGGTCAGACGGTGGCCATCATCGGTGAGAGCGGTTGTGGCAAGACCATTTTTCTGAAGGCGCTGGTAGCTTTGATCAAGCCGACCTCCGGTCATATCTACTTCGACGATGTCGATCTGCGATCGCTGGATGAGATGAAGCTAACCGATCTCCGGCGACGCTTTGGATTCGTTTTTCAGAATGCGGCTCTGTTCGACAGCATGACGATTGGTGAGAACGTAGCCTTCCCGCTGCGTCAGCATGGAGGCCCCGAGGGCCCCGCCGCTCGGCGGTTGATCATGGAGCGACTGGCCGAGGTCGGCTTGCCAGACGTCGTTTACCATAAGCGTCCGGCCCAGCTGTCGGGAGGCATGCGCAAACGAGTGGGTTTGGCTCGGGCTTTGATCCTCGAACCCGACCTGGTGCTCTATGATGAACCCACTACCGGCTTGGATCCGATCATGAGCGACGTCATCAATGAGTTGATCCTACGGACGCGGCGAAAGTATCCTGTCACCAGCATCATTGTAACCCACGACATGCATTCCGCCCGCAAAGTCGCCGATCGCATTATTCTTTTTTATCCCCATTCGCGGCTAAAAAAAGGTGAATCGCAGGTGTTGTTCGATGGTTCACCAGACGAGATCGACCGTTGTTCCGATCGACGGGTCCGGCAATTCGTCCAGGGTGAAGCTGGAGAACGCCTGATGGAGATGCGCGCGACACACTCAGCGCATGGCGACCTGGAAACCCCCAACCTCCATGATCTCTTTTGAGCAGGTGTAAATGATCATGGATGAGAATAACTATCGTTTTAGTGTGGGTGTCTTGGTGCTGGCAGCAGCCTTGATCGGCGTCTTGTTGTTGGTGTTTTTCGGAGCTTTTCCGAATTTTCTCGTCGATCGGTATCGCGTCACCATCAACTTTCCCCGGGCCCCAGGGGTCACCAAGGATACCCCGGTGCGGAAGAATGGAGTTCAGATCGGCAGGGTGGCCAGTGTGACCTTACTGGATGGAGATGCCGGGGTTAATCTGAACCTGGAGCTCGATCGTAAATGGAAGTTGCTTCAAGGGGATCGTTGCCAGATCGCTATCGGCTCGTACATTACCCAGGACGCGGTGGTGGAGTTTATTCCGCTATCGGCCGAGACTTCGGAAGGTGAGTTATTGCAGCGGTTTGATGGAGCGGCCGGCGGTATCTCGAACGGTATGCTCGATCCCGAGGAAGTCCAAGTCGCTAATACGGTGATGGCCGATGGGGATACGCTCCGAGGCGGGATGGTCAAGGGTGATCCCTTTGACGTCTTGATCAACGCTCAGGGTGATCTGGCATCGATGCTTTCCGCGGTCGAGAACGCCAGTCGCAAGGTAGAGTCGCTGGCCGGGACAGTCGAGGAGGCGGTCAGCGGTGGTCGTGGTCAGGTTCGCGATGTGATCGACCGCGTCCGCGGTACCATCGACAACGTGAACGGGACATTGGATTCGGTCAACCGCATCGCCATTCAGGTAGAGAACGCCAGGATTCCGGAAGCGATCGCGGAAGGGGTCGAAAAACTACCGGTGATTTTCGATGAAGCTCGGACGGTACTGCAGCAAACGCAGCGGATCCTGGCAAGTTTCGAGGAGTTTAGCCAAGGGATCGAAGGAGTCGGCGAGGAGTTTGTCGGGATCGGCGATAAGGCCCAGGAGGTCCTCACCAATGCCAACACGGCCCTGCTGCATATCAACGACATCACCGAGCCGATCGCGGCTCGCGCGGATACGCTGGTGGCTGACGCGGCCTCGACTTTGACTAACCTTGACGCCTTGCTGATCGAGCTGCGCAAGTTTTCCTATCGTCTCAACAGCGGGAATGGAACTGTCGCTCGACTGCTGGAAGACGAACAGCTGTATTACGAATTCGTGCAGACAGTGCGTAACGTTCGTCAGTTGACGCAAAGGCTGCAGCCGATCGCTGACGACGTGCGGATCTTCACCGACAAGATCGCGCGGGATCCTGGGCAGTTAGGCGTTCGAGGGGCACTTCAGGGAAGACCGATCGGTGCTGGATTGAAATGAACGCGAGCGACCCAAGGATCACCAGCCTTACCTACCCGCCTGCTCGAGGAAAGCCTCAATCGCTCGTCGATTGGATTCAAAAGCCATCTCGGCCAGATCCTGCTGGCTCGGATGGCGAAAGAAGAATTCCTCGATTTCGCAAGCCTGGGGCACCATCTGGTCGTAACCATCGACGTGGCATTCGAAGAAAACGTCGGTGACAGGATACAGTAAGCCGCGATAGGCGTAGGAGTTAGGGAAGGAGGCGATATACCGCATCGACTGCACCGTCAGTTGCGTTTCCTCAAAGACTTCGCGGGCCATCGCCTCTTCCACCCCTTCTCCGACATCGACGAAGCCGCCGGGGATTCCAAGTTTGCCTCGGCCCGGATCGCGGGCGCGTCGGAGCAGGAGCACCCGTCCGGCATCATCGGTGACAATCGCCCCGACGGCCACGGTTGGGCCGAAATAAAAGCGAAAGCCACAACCGGCACAGCTAAAGGGGTTTTGCCCCACGTCACCAGCGGAACAACCGCACTGAGGGCAGAAGGCAAAGGCCTCAGGCAAATGCAGGGGCATCAAAGCGGCGGTACTTTCTGCGGCGGCGGCCGCGGCAGGGGGCTCGAACGAGGTTCCTGGCGTTGGAGCGACTCCGGGTGCCCCTATGATAGCCGGAATGGGCGCGGCGGGAACTGCTCGAATCCAGGGAGTTGCCGGCGAAGGTGGCAGGAGCAGCCGACCTGCGATCCGCAACCAGGAAGTCGCATCCACGCACTGTGGCTGGCCACAGGCCCGCAGACTAGGCTTTCTTCCGGGGGTGCCGCCGGCTTGGTCGATAGCCTGGGCTCTGGCCGGGACGCTGTTCCTTCTTGGACTGCTTGCGTTGCGGTGGCGATACCGAATCTGCTTGCGCGATGGTGTGGACGTAATCGCCTCGGAAACGTTCATTGGCCTGCCGCTGCCGGGCTTCCAGGGCTTCACGCGGCGGACGGCTGGGAATCAGGCAGTCGCAGCCCTCGCCGATCAGATCCAATCGTTTGGCCTTTTGCAGGGCATCGCGGACTTCGAAATAATTCTCGGCCTTGAAGAATTGCATCAGGGCTCGCTGGAGCTTGCGATCGTTCAGGGCCTTGGCGATATACACCGGTTTCTTGGTGAAAGGATCCAAACCGGTATAGTACATGCTGGTAGCCACATCCATCGGAGCCGGAATAAAGTCCTGAACTTGATCCGGCTTGTAGCCATTGCGTTTGAGGAACAAGGCTAACTCGATCATCGATTCGAGCGTGCTCCCGGGATGGGAAGCGATGTAGTACGGAATGAGGTACTGTTTTTTGCCGGCGCGAGCCGACGTTTCCTTAAATTGCTCGGCGAAGAATTCGAAATCATCGCTGGCGGGCTTGCGCATCTTGAACAGGACTTCGGGATCGACATGCTCGGGGGCTACTTTCAGATGCCCGCCAACATGATGCTCGGTCAACTCCTGGATGTATTCCGGAGCATGACGTGCCAGGTCCATCCGGACGCCGCTGGCGACCAGTACCTTTTTGATCCCGGGGATCTGTCGAGCTTCCCGCATCAAATCGATCACCGGTCCATGGTCCGTACCCAGCAGCTTACAAATTTTCGGATGGACGCAGGACTGGCGTCGGCACACCGCTTCTACCTCCGGCCGGGTGCATCGCATTTGATACATATTGGCGGTCGGCCCACCGATGTCGCTGACGATACCTTTGAAATCGCGATCCTCAGTCATCGAGCGGATTTCATTCAGGACCGACTCCTTCGAGCGTGATTGGATAATGCGTCCCTGATGGGCAGTAATCGAGCAAAAGGTACAACCACCGAAACACCCTCGCATGATCGTCACCGAATGCTTGATCATGTTGAAGGCCGGAATCGGCTCGGTGTAGCTTGGATGGGGCCGACGGGTATACGGCAAGCCATAGATGCGATCCATCGCTTCCTGGCTGATGGGGAGTTGCGGCACGTTGCAGACGACCATCTGCGTGTCGTGACGCTGCATCAAACGCCGCGCATTCAGTGGGTTGGTCTCGTTGTGGATACAACGGGTGGCTTCAGAAAAAGCCAATTTGTCACTGACTACCGCTTCATAGCTTGGCAATTCCAAGGCGTCGGTAGGAATTGCCTCCGAAGCGCCCAAAGCGAAGGCGACGCCGCGCATGTCGCGCAGATCCTTGACGCTGGCACCATCGTGTAACCGCTGCGCCATCTCGACAATCGAATTCTCACCCATCCCGAAGGCGATCAGGTCGGCCTTGCTATCCAGAAGAATGCTCCGGCGCACTTTATCCGACCAGTAGTCATAATGTGCCAGACGTCGCAGGGAGGCTTCGACGCCACCGGCAATCACGGGGACCCCCTTGTAGGCTTCGCGGGCTCGCTGGCAATAACTCAGAGTAGCGCGATCGGGACGCAACCCAATCCGTCCGCCTGGCGAATAAGCATCGTCGTTGCGGACCTTGCGGTTGGCGGTGTAATGATTGATCATCGAGTCCATATTGCCGGCGCTGACCGCGAAGAACAGTCGCGGTCGTCCAAAGCGTCGCCAGTCTTCACAGGATTGCCAGTTGGGCTGCGCGACGATCCCTACCCGAAAACCGGCGGCTTCCAGGACCCGACCGAGGATAGCCATCGCGAAGCTAGGATGGTCGATGTAGGCGTCTCCCGTGATGAAGACCACATCCAGTTCATCCCAACCGCGGTCGCGGGCTTCGGCCATCGTCATCGGCAAAGAACGTTTGGCTACGGGACCGGTGGGTTGGCAGACCTCGCGCCCCAAGTCATCGAGGAAACGAGAGACGATCGAACCGGTCGCGGTCGGCGCTGGGGAGGATGAGGGGAGGACCGGGAGTTGCATGGGTGGGGTTCGATGGCGGAGTGAATGGGCCATGGATGCCGAAAGGCAGCCAAGCGTTCGGGCCGCTATCCGCTAAGCCGTTTGCTCGGAATACTTGATACGTCCATGGTATATCGCCGTCAAACTCTTTAGAAGACTATGTTTTACGGTGGTCAACTGCGAGAGGGTTAAACCGCACTCGTCGAATTGGCCGTCGGTCAGCCGTTTCATGGCGATCTGGTCAATGAGGTTTTGCAGGCGGGTGGGGGTCGGCTCGACCAAGGTCCGGCTGGCGCTTTCTACCGCATCGGCCAGCATCAGGATCGCCGACTCGTGAGATTGCGGTTTGGGGCCGGGGTAGCGGAAGGTGACTTCCGAAACCTCGTCGGCGTCGGGGTCGTTCTCCGCCTTCTTGGCCTCTTTGCGGTAGAAAAACTCCACTAAGGTGGTGCCGTGATGCTGCTCGATGAAGTCGACGATCGGTTTCGGCAACCGGTGCTGGCGGGCCAAGTCGGCGCCGTCTTTCACATGAGCGATGATCACCAGCGTGCTCATGGCCGGTTGCAAGGTATCGTGGCGGTTGGCTCCCTGCGTCTGGTTCTCCACGAAGTAGGTCGGTTTGAACATCTTGCCGATATCGTGGAAATAAGCGCCGACACGCGTCAACAATCCATGGGCGCCGATGCTTTCGGCGGCGGCTTCCGCGATGGCTGCCACGTTGATACTGTGGTTGTAGGTGCCGGGGGCGCGCTGGGCCAATTGCCGAAGCAACGGGTGACTGGCATCGCCCAATTCGAGCAGACTCAGATCGGTCTGTACCGCAAAGAGCTTCTCGACAAAAGGGAGCAGGCCGGTCATGACCAACCCGGCCAGCAAGGTGTGCGCGGCGTTCAAGGAGGCTTCGCTCAACAACTGCCAGAGGAATCCCCAGTTGCCGATCGGGGAACTAGCCGCGTCCGTGTCGAACATCCCTAGGACAGCGACGGGCTCCAATTCATCAGGTACCCCATGGACCTGACCGACCATCACGCCGACCCCTAGTGTTGTCAGGCCAGTCACCAAGGCGGCGGCTGCCGTGACATAGATCAGCCGCGGTCGTGTGCGGATCCGGCCGAGCATCAAGGTGGTGGCCGAACCGGCAGCCATCAGCACGACGAATTTGGCCAAATCGAGCCCCAGCGACAAGGTGGTTGCCAAGGCGATGGCGGTGAACAGGACCAGCGTCACATTCCGTCCATAGGCGATCGTTGCCGTCACCGCACACATCACCAGCGGCAATAACTCGGCTCGCCATGGATCGTGAGAAAACATCGCCGACAGCAGGATGACCAGCGACGATAGACTTAACAGGCGGGCCAGTTGCCACGAGTCGGTCAACAAGGAACGATCGAACTGATAATGAAAGAAGAGCCCGCACAAGAGGTAAAGGGCGACGATCATCCCGGTGAAGGCGGCCAGCCGAATCCCCTTTTCCAACCAGGTTTGGCGGGCTAGCCATGCCTGATACTCGGCCCGCAGAATATCGATGTCGCTGGCCCGCAACGGACGACCTGCCTGAACCATCGTCGTCTTGGAAGGAAAGTAGGTGATCTTCGCTGGCTGGACTTCATGGATCAGCTTCAGGCGGGCCTGCTGCGTCAGGTTCTCCTGCAAGCTCAAGGTTTCTACCAGCTGACTCTGCAGGAAATGGTTGATCAACAAGGCGACCGATTCCGCTTGCGGCATATTGAATACCCCGCGGAACTCACGCAGCAAGGCCTCTTTGAGCGACAGGCTGACCTCGGCCATGCGAACCCGAGCGACCTCCACATCGACCGCCTTGGACTCTTGGCCGCTTTCAAAGACACGGATGAAAGCTTGATTGCCTTCCTCGATCTTGTGGGACAGATTTTTCAGCAAGCCGGTCTCTTCGATTGGGGCCAGCACGGCCCGCAGCACCACATCCAGCCGTTCAATCTGTACTTCTTCTTCCAGGACTTTTTGCACGGCGTCGAGAGCGGCTTGCTGGGATACCAGGGCATCAACTGCGGTGGACGGGGTGGGCTCATCGCCGCCCGGGTTAGCGGCACCCTGACTGTTCTTCTTCGAACCTTCGCGGAGATCCAGCGGCAGGAATTTCTCCAAGGCCTCGCGTTGTTCTGGGGTAAGGCTACCGACTTGCAAGCCGCCGCGCAACCGCAAGATTTGATCCTTGATAGCCCCACGCAGTTGCGTCAACGGTTGATTGCGGTTCTCGTAGTAGCAAATGACTTCGCGGGCGGCCTGGGCCTTGAGCGAGTCGGTTTTGGCCTTATCGATCACTTCGAAAAAAACCCGAGCCACGAGAGCACGCGGCGGGATGTAACCTTGCCGGTAGGCAAACGGCGGATTCCAGGCTTTGAGGCCAACCATCACCACCACCGCGGCTACCACCGCTATCGCTAATCGCAACAGGGCAGCCGGTTGAGTGAACTCGCGCCAGTAACGGAACCACAAGGATTCAATCTGAATCGTTGCGACGCGATCGCTTCGAGTGCGTATCGTCTGGTTACTAGACATACCCTGCCAACCGTTGGAAGCCGGCACGTGTGATCGACGGGATGGGAATCATCGCTTGCTGGTCACCGATCCTCGTGCGGCGAGGCAGTGCCACCACCGGGCCGAGGCGATTCATAAGCACTCACTATTTTCTTCACCAAAGCGTGACGGACAATATCTGTTTCACCGAGCCGGACAAAGGCGATTTCCTTGACCGCTTGCAACCGTTGGACGGCATCGCGCAGGCCGCTGGTCACACCCGTCGGCAGGTCGACCTGGGAGACATCCCCCGAGACGACCACCTTGGAACCTTCACCCATCCGTGTCAGGAACATCTTCATTTGGGCAACTGTGGCATTTTGAGCTTCATCGAGGATGATAAAGGCGTGATTCAGTGTCCGCCCTCGCATGTATGCCAAAGGGATGACCTCGATCGTATCCTGCTCCATCAAATATTTCACATGGTCATAGTCTACCATTTCATTGATCGCATCCATCAGCGGTCGCAAGTAAGGATTGAGTTTTGCCTGAAGATCTCCCGGCAAATACCCTAAACTTTCCCCAGCTTCCACGGCTGGGCGGACCAGCACGATTTTGCGGATCGCCCTGGCTTTGAGGGCTTCGACGGCGGTAGCGACCGCCAGGTAGGTTTTACCGCAGCCGGCGGGGCCGATACAAAAGGTGAGGTCGTGCTTGCGGATCGCATCCACGTAGGCCGCCTGGCCTTCGCTCCGCGGTTTGATACGCCGCTGCGGGTGGCCGATGGCGACCTCATGGCGGAAGTCAAAGGGGGGGCTGGCTTCAGGGACAGGCCGGTCGGGTGAGGAAGGTTCGATGGTGGATTTATTGATCGTCAAACTCGACCGCGGTCCACCTGCGACTCGGGCTAATTGTTCGGCCACGTCCTCCGGAGCCACCTTCCCAAAACGGTAGGCTTGCTCCTTGAGACGCTCCAGAATTTCGGTGGCCATGCGGACCGCGTCACTCTCGCCCGATACTCGGATTTTGCCACCGCGATGGGTGATAGCTACCCCCAACTGGTTGCGTACCTGGCGGAGGTTCGCGTCTTGTGGTCCGAAGAGATTCAGGACAACTTCAGGATCGGAGAGCGTTAAAGTGGCTTCGGACATGTGCCTTTGATGGAGTAGTAGCTAGATCCAGCGGGCGAGCACTGCTAGGTATCCTACGAGAGCGGCCGGAAGGAGGGAATCGGTAACATCCCAGATTCCTCCCAAGCCCGGAAGCAAGCGACTGCTATCCTTGGCTCCCATGGCTCGCTTGACCATCGATTCCAGCAGATCGCCGAAGAGGCCAAAGGCAGCGATCAACAGGCCGGTGATGGCTGGGCCCCACCAGGCGGCGAGTGCCGGAAGATCGGGGAAACAGGCCGGCACTAGCCCCTGGAAAAAAAGGACCGCCGACAGGCTGCCACCCAAAAAACCACCGACCGCTCCTTCGATGGTCTTGCCAGGACTCACCGCCGGGCAAAGTTTATGGCGTCCCAGGCTGCGGCCGGTAAAGTAGGCGGCAGCATCAGCGACTTTGGCAATGGTCAGGATCCCAACCAGGTCAAGCAACCCTTGAAGCGGACCAGCATGCAAGCGGATCGGGACCCACAGGCTGCTGAGACCGCCGACATAGGTTGCGATCAACACCAGCCACGCCCAATGCTCGACCGCTTGCAGATCACCGCGGACGAAACGCCGCAAACAGAACCATCCAGCTACCGCCGCCGCGGTCATCAGCCCCAAGCCAATCCAGCCGGCGATGCCGATCGGACAACCCCGAGGGTAGGGCTGTTGCATGATGGCTCGATAGAGGATGGGGATCGAGGAAAAGCTGGCGACAATCAAGACCAGGCTGACCGCCTGCCGCGATGAGAGGGCGATCCGTGGTTGCAGCAAACGACTAAACTCCCAAGCCGTACCTAAGGAGAAGAAGAGCATGACCGGAAGGAGCCAGAGTCCTGATGAACCCCACAAAGGCGCTTTGCCATCTAAAAAGATGATCGCCATCACGCTGCCGATCAGGAGCGTCGCTGAAAGGAGACGGAGTCTTAACAAGGTAACGGCCAGCGTCCTAAGACGGGGAAGTGAGCGGGCTATTTTGACCTCGACATCATCCCTGGATTTGCCATAAAAGTCGATGGCAGGAGGGTTGCTTCGATGAAGATGTTGGAAAATGTTACGGCGACCAGATTTTGTTTGGCGGTCCTGGCCGTCCTGGCGGGGATGGCTGCCATGCCTCATCGCACGGCGGCTCAACCGGCGGCGCAGTCCCCCTTTCGGATCGATACCGATATCTATCTGGACCAGACCAAACCTCCTGTCAAACGCACCCTGACCCTCTTTTTCGAGGGGACATTCTATGATTTCGAAGAGGCCGAGTCGGGGATGGTTACGGTGATCGACCCCGCGCGAAATCGGATTGTGCTGCTGAATCGGCAGCGTCAAATCAAGACGACTTTACCGCTGCAAAATGTCCAGTCGACGGTCGCCCAAGCGCGTGTCCAGGCCGATGCCAAGATCACGGCGGTGATCGAAAGCGGCTACCAAACGGAGGCGGACGGACGATCGATTGCCGTGGTCAAGAACGACTTCTTCGAATACCGGGCTGTCACCCAGCCAACGCCCCATCCCGATATCGCCGAACAATACGCTGCCTTCGCTGATTGGTCTGCGCGCCTCAATGCGATCTTCCCGCCGAAACTGCCACCCTACCTGCGGATGGATCTCAACCGTCTCCTGGCCGATCATCAGGCGATTCCTAGTGAAATCCAGCGGCGAACCCGCCAGGGAGGTCGCGAAATGCTGATCACCTGTCGGTTGATTCCGGTCTGGCGTTTGAGCCACGACGATCAGGCACGCATCGCCAGGTGCGGTAGCATGTTGGCCGAATTCCGCGAAGTCCAGGAAAGCGAGTACTGGCAAGCTAGTCCGGTGGTACAAGCGACCGCGGAACTTCCAGCCAAGCCTACCGCACCGCCGCTGGGAAGGTAACGAAGGGCTTGTCCGTCAAGCAGCACCCTGAGGCATCACGCTTCGATGACGATGCTGCCAGTTGCCGGCGGGCACGATGGTTTAGAACTCCACCTTCGCCCAGTAGGGATGTTGCCGATCCCCCCTGGTCCGCACATCTTCGAGCAAGACTTGGAGTTCGGGGATGACGTCGGTGTTCCTTCTCTTCCCTTTGACCATCAAGTTCACCCGTTGCGAAAAGTCGACCAGCTCGGGATTGAGCCACAGGATGCAGTTTTTTCCTGGAAAACTAGACACACGCAAGCCATTCTCCGGTGGTTTGATCCGAGCCGCATCGATTTTGGCTTTGCCTGGTTCAAAGAGGTAAGGATTGACGATGTTTTCGCCGCTAAGCTCGGAAACTTCCAGCCACCAAAAGCGTCGATCGCTGGACCGGGCGGTCACCACTTGCAGGTCATCGGGCGGTGGACGACGGCGATGGCTCGAAAGATTCATCCACTCGACGATCCGCGGCAACTCTTCCTGAAAATGGTCGCGGCCGCGCCCTTCATACACGGTCAGCAGGCAATCGTACTTGGAGTTCTTCAGGAAGTCATCGAGTTGATCGCCGGTCAATTTATTGCCGAGCGAACCATCGAGGGCGCCAGCGATAAAATACAAGGGGAGGTACCGGCCGTTGCTGGCGTACTGGGTGGCATATTTCTCACTATCGGCGCCGATCGCGATCAGGCCGGCCCAAAGATCAGGGTGAGCCAAGGCGATGTCCCACGCGGCATCACCACCCATCTGATGCCCCGACAAGAATACCCGGTCGACATCGATGCTGGTCCGCCGCATCGCATCCCGCAAGCTCCGTAAAACGCGGGCATGCTCGTCTTCGGTATATTGATACAGCGGTTGTTTGGCCTGGGCCCAGTGCGGTGCGATCACGATGTATCCGTGCCTCGAGGCCTCGCCGATACACATTTTAAACTCGGGGTTGTAGGTGCCGGCCCACCAGTCGAGTTGTGCCTCGGGACCTGCTACCCGCCCATGCAAGGTCACGACACACGGATAACGCCGGTCGGGATCATACTCAGGCGGTAACTGCAGCGAGTACCTGGTGGTGACCCCCAGGCTGTCGACCGCCTGGGGAACCTCGATCACGTAACGTCCCGGGCGGCTGCCAGTTTCAGGTAGGGGCCAAGGGGGCAGCATCTGGGAGATGAGCTTGGAAACCAAACGCGGCGTCCCGCCTTCCATGGCCTTCAAGCGATCGATCAAGCTTTGGCGTTCCGCTTCCGCTGGATTGGTGAGGAATTGCTGGACCAAATCACGGGCATCCCACGCCGACAGCATCACCGGCAAGTTGGGATCGCTTTCACCGCTGCCCAACAGCCAGCCTCCAACGAACAAAGCGACTCGCTGGTCAGCCGTCAGGGCGGGATCATCGCGGAGGCGGAGGTAGTCGGCCAGCCGGATTAAATTATTGGCTGACAACCTGGCAGCGATCTCTTCGACAATCACCGCTACCCGACCTTGGTCCTCTTCACGGGTCAGGGCCGCTGCATCGCGACGCACCAACTCCTTGGTCGCGGTCAACCGCTCCTGCAGTTCGATGATTTCTGCCAACCGCCGCTCGGCCTTCAGCTTGGTTTCCAGGCTTAAACGCTCCAGGGGGAAGCCTCGCAACAAGCCTTCAGCCAATTGACGCTGCCCTGCTTCCGACCGCAGTCGGACTTCCTCGAACATCTGCTCGGCATGCAGTTGATCGAATTGCTTTAACTTGGCTCGCTGATTCTCCAGCTCGGGGAACCGCCGGATAGCCTCCACCAGGAAGTCCCTTGCTTCCATGTAACGGCGGGCGTCGGTGAACAGGGCAACGATATTCAGCCAGCCTTGCGCGTTGGTCGGGTCAGCATGATTGATCAAAATCTCTCGAAGCCGGTCGGGGGGGATGGCGCTCAGCGCCAATCGCATATCCCACAAGTAGGTCTTGTCGGCATTCAGGCTTTCCACCCGCACGTAGGCGGCCGAGATCTCGGTGATCCCTTGAACGACATCCGCCTGACCGTTGGGGGTCATCAGCGAGTAAATCCGTCGACCGAATGAATCAAAAGGGGTCACCGCCAATGCCCCTTGAACGGCTTGGACACGCTGATGGTCGCCGATCGCCCGCAAGGCTATATTCCCGGTCTCGATGCGTTGCAGCGGTACTGCCCGATCCGAGGGGGTCTGAATCAGGTTCTGATTCACGAAGGTTCGACGCAGACCGTCGTCGATGTAGACGATCGGCCGAGCGCTGATCGACTCGCTGGGGATCGAGCTGAAAGCATTGCGATTGACTTGGGAGGCTTGGCCCATCAGCCCGGGACCGATGACCATCCCATTCTTCAACAGCAAAGTCGATTCCTGGGCTACTGCATTCCATCCACCGCAACCACACAGCGTGAGAGCGACTAGCAGCTGTCGAACCGATAGAAGCTGCGAGGTGGTTTTAACGACCACCAAAATACTTCTTGAGGGCATTGGAAGCCGCATCCTTGGAGTTTTTCGTCGTCGGGCCCGGCTGCTGCAGCTTGGGAAGCTTCATCGGCCCCTTCTTCGCCGGCGGCCGCTTCTCGTCATCGCCTTCGGCCGCGGCCGCGGGATCCAAACGGACGGTATCATCCGACGATCCGGAATCGATACGAACAAGGGTGGTTTCCGCACTGGCTTCCGTGGGAGCTTCAGCCGCCGGTAGTCGAGAACGATCGAAGCTGTCAGGCTCGCTCAACCACGAATCGATATCGGAAAGATCGACCTTCGACTCGGAGAGTCCTGGTCCAGCGCCTTCGGCCACCCGTGAGGCTGCCTCCTTGACTGACCGTACCTCTGACTTCTTGGCCCCCCCTAACCCCAATTCGATAACGATTTGAAAGTCGAGTTGTCCGATGCGAATGTGATCACCCGACCGCAAGACCTTGGCTTTCTCGGGTTCCAACCGCACCTCGTTGATAAAGGTTCCATTGCGACTCTTCAAATCAGCCAGGAGGACTCGACCCTCCTTCTGCACGAAGACACAATGTTTGCGGCTGATCGACTCACTTTTGGGCCGCAACTGGCATTCGTCGCTCCTGCCCACCAGGAATTTTTCATCCTTGATGGCGATCTCTTTGCCGGAATGGGAACCGTTGAGCACCAATAACTTGACCTGCATAGCCGCACTTTCCTTGGCATTCCAAAATCACTGCCCAGGACCACCTATCACCCATAGTTTATCTGCCGCCAAGGCTATTAATAAGTAGGAAAAACACGATTTCCTTGAAGGATCGATTAAAACCGACGACGTTTCCTGTGGCAAGGACCGGTCGCCCCTGGCTCTGGCCACGGAGGCAAGCTTCCCCGGCTTCGGAAACTTAGCGTTCTTTCAACTGGGTCCACCGCGGGTTGCCAAAGCGGTTTTTTTCCCAATCGGCTGCCCTGCCTAGGCAATCGCGGGATGGTTGCCCGATAACCCAGCGGATGTCCATGATCTCTTCGAGCCCGGTTTGGAGGGCTGCGGCAAGCTGTTCGGCAAGGTGCGGGTCCTCCCAGGCGAGCGGGGCGGGGACGGGGGCTAATCCGGCATCGGCCGGACTGCCGGTGGGCGGGGCATCGAGCAAACCGCGAAGTTGCGGGTGGGCGGGGGAGGCTTGCAGCAGCAGGCTGCCGTGCTGCAGTAATCCGTGGCTGGTGCGGCGTTGCGCGCTACCGAGGACCTTCCGATCGCCGACCACGATATCGACAGCGGATCGCCGATCAAAGCAGAGGAACGGATCAGGCATGGCCGGTGCGACGGCCGCAAAATCGGCCGGGGCCACCTCTTCCCAGAAATGGGCCGCCCATCCGAGTTTTTTGAGCCAAGCCACGACGGCTCGGTGCAGCCCACGATAGATCGCTTCGGCTGGACCTTTGCGGCGTTCTTCCTCGGGGATCGCGATCGCATAGGTCAACTCCTGGTCATGAAGGATGGCCCCTCCGCCTGTTACCCGGCGAACACACTCCAGCCCGAGCAACTCCGGAAGGAGCAACCGCTCGTCATAACTTTGGAAATACCCCAGCGATAGGGTTGGTGCCGACCAGCGATAAAGCCGCAGCAGGATCTTCGCTTGCCTCGCTGCCTCCTCGAGCATGGCCATATCCATGGCCATGTTCCAGGTGCCCGATTGCGGGCTATCCAACCAAAGCTGTGCCTCCACCTCGACTAAGCCGATCCGCTGCACTGTGCCTGATAGGCCGCATAGTCCAGCAACTGCTGGACTTCGCCAGGATTGCTCAATTTCACTTTCATGATCCATCCGCGGTCGTAGGGGTCTTCACCCAAAACTTCCAGCTGATTTACCAACTCGTCATGCACAGCCACGATCTCACCGCTGACCGGACTGTAGAGCGGACTGACGGCCTTCACCGACTCGACCTCACCGAATTCCTGCTTGGCCGCGACTTGCTGGCCTACTTTAGGTAAGGCCATGAAGACCAGATCGGTCAGTTCCTGGACTGCGAAAGCAGAAATGCCGATCGTAGCCACCCCATCGTCGCCGACTTCGACCCACTCATGCGAGGTGGCATAGCGTAGTTTTTTGGGATCGATCGTCATGGTTTGCTCGTCTTTCTTCGATAAAAAGGGAGATCACAGATTTTAGCCGATACCCGGCTGCCACGAATATCCACCTCGACCGTTTGCCCGCTCTGGGCCGCCGCTGCCGCTACGTAGCCCATGGCGATGGGCTGGTTGAGGGTCGGGGCATGCGAACCGCTGGTGACGACACCGATCTTTTGCGACTGGGCGTCGAAGACAACTGCTCCTTGACGGGCTGCCCGCATCCCGTCGAGCTTCAGGCCGACACGCACCGAGTGGCGAACCTGTTGGCGGATTCGGGTGAGACTTTCACTGCCGATAAAATGGCGACCCGACCCTTGGACGGCGAAATCCAAGCCGGCTTGGAAGGGATCGATCGATTCCTCCAACTCGTGACCATACAACGGCATTCCGGCCTCCAATCGCAACGTGTCGCGAGCACCCAAGCCGGCTGGTTGCAGGCCGACTTCGCGCCCGGCCAACAGCAGATTCTCCCAGACCCGACTGGCATCCTCGGCCCGGACAATCAACTCCAACCCGTCTTCGCCGGTGTACCCGGTTCGCGAGACGATCGTCGGTTTACCCATCTGGTCGGTCACTCTGGCTCGGTAATAACCCAAGCCCTCCAAAGAGATGGTGAACAACGATTGGCAAAGACCGAGGGCCAAGGGACCCTGAACTGCCAGCATGGCCGTTTGGGCGGTGACATCGGTCATCGTGACATCGGGAAAATCAGCGAGGTGCGGCTGCAGCCAACGCCCGATTTTATCGCGATTCGAGGCGTTGACCACCAGCAGGAAGTATTGACGATTGCTGGGGCTTTCGAGGCACGAGACCAAGACATCATCGAGGATCCCGCCTTCCTCATTGCACATCAAGGCATAACGCACTTGCCCGCTGACCATATCGGTGATGCGGCGGGTCAGGAGATGCTCCAGAAGCAGTTCCGCTCGGGGGCCCTCGAAACGGAGACGACCCATATGCGAAATGTCGAAGAGTCCGGCGGCTGTCCGCGTCGCCTGATGCTCGGCGACGATCCCGCTGTACTGGATTGGCATCTCATAGCCAGCAAACTCTGCCATCCGAGCTCCATGGGTGCGATGCCAGTTCGTCAGCGGGGTTGTCTGCAAGTCGCGTGTCATCATCGGGTACGGCGGGGGTGGACGGCGTCATCGGTAAGTGACGGTAGATTACTACTGACAGCCGGCTGATCATAGCCGACCATCGCCAATGCTGCTATTGGGACGGGAACGGGAATGATATCGACGTTGAGCGTCCGGTTTTCTAAAAACCATCGATTCCGCGCACGTCTATCAGGCCGAGATTCCTATGTCCCAGTCGAAATTGAAGTTGGCGTTGCTTTCCTCGCAGCTCAAGTGGGGAGGGGGTGAGCAGCTCCTTTTTACCTTAGGGAACGAGTTGGAACGCCGCGGCCATGAAGTTTTGTGGGTGTGTCCTGAAGAAAGTGTCCTCACGCAACGCCTGGATGCAGCTGGCAAGGAGCGTTTTCCCTTTCATGGCCGCCATCCCTCCCCGGCCGCGATGTACCGTCTTCGACGTCAATGGCAACAGCGCCATCTCGACGTCCTCCACGGCAACGATGCCCACGCGATCTCGTGGTGTGGTCTTTCGACTTTAGGTTGGCCAAATCGCCGCAGTCGCATCATCGGCGTCAAGCATACAGTCTTTCCGATGCGTTCGGCGACGCGATACCATTGGCTGGTGGATCGGATGGTCTGTGTCTCCCAGGCTGTCCGCCGCGTGTGCCTGGATAGCGGGCTGCTCAGCGACTACCTTCGAGTGGTTTACGGTGGTGTCGAAGTCCCCGCTTGGGATCGGCTGGCGCAACGGCAACTAGCTTGCCAGCAGCTGCAGCTCGATCATCAAACCCCTTTGATCTGCGCCGTCGGGAGTCTGATCCCCTGCAAGGGATACGATATCTTGCTGGAAGCCGCGCTCCACCTGCGCCGGCATCGCGAGGATTTCTGTCTGGTCATTTGCGGCGAAGGTCCGATGCGGGCTGAGTTGGAATCGAAGATTCGAGATCATCACCTTGAGAAGCAGGTGCGGTTGCTGGGTTTCTGCGAAGACCCCTCCCGGTGGATCGCAGCCGCCGACCTGTTTGTGCATCCTTCGCGAAGCGAGGGGTTGTCATTGGTGACGATCGCTGCCCAGATGCTGGAGACGCCGGTTTTGGCGACCGATGTCGGAGGCTTGCAGGAAGTCATGCGCTGCCGGTGGACCTCGCGGCCTTTGGGGTGGATCCTGGCGACGCATCAACCGACGGATTTGGCCGAGTTGATCCAGGATGCGATTGACAATCAGCCCAAACGCCGCCAGTTGATGCGTGAAGCCAGGCAGTCGGCGAGCGAACGCTTTTCGTTGGCGAGCATGGTCGACGGATTCCTGGATGTCTACCACGAGGCCCTACACGCCGCGCAACACCCGGCTGGCCGAGTTGCCGTGTCTTACGCCCAGGCTGGGTAAAACGCTCGTCAAGGTTGGTGGCGAGTGGTGCTGGCAGGCTGGGCTCGCTCTCAGACGGCCCAGCGGCGATCAGCATTTGCGCTCCTTCCTCAAGGACGGTGGTGGAAGGCGGGAGCGGTGGCACGTGCCTGCGAAAATGGCACGGTCACGAGAAGATGCTAAACTGACGGCCATCCTGCCTGAAGGCTTCGCCTTCCCGCCGCTTCTCACGAGGAGTCCACCTGATGCTGCCTGCAGCTCGACGCAACCACTGGTTTGTTGTTTGGATCAGCTGCTTTTGGCCGACGGTCGGTTGGGGTGCGACCCTGCCCGGCTCCCAAGCGGTGATTGAAGCCATCGACTACCCATCCTTGCAGGCGGCGATCGAGGCTGTCCCGCCAAATGGCGGGGTGGTGCGCTTACCGCCAGGCGAATTTGTCATCGATCAGCCATTGATCATTACCCGGTCGGACTTCCACTTGCAGGGGGCTGGTACGGCGACTCATATCAGGAATGACAATCGCGAGGGACGGCCGGCGATCATCTTGCGTTCGTCGGACTTCGATCGCAAGCAGCCGCGGCAACGAGAAGCTTGTTGGCGAATCATGCTCTCCAACTTTCGCTTGACCGGCAATGAGCATTCCGGTCACGGGATTGAGGCGTATCGGATCAACGAGCTTTTCATTCAGGGGGTGACCATTAGTTACCATGGAGGTGACGGGATCTCGACCCATTTCTGTTACGAAGATATGCGGCTCAACGATGCTTTGATTACCTATAACCGCGGCGCTGGTTTGCGGGCGCGAGGCAACCACGACACCATCGTTTCGGCGACGCAATTCGAAGAAAATTTCCATGGCGTATGCTTCATCGATGGTTTCAATTTGACGCTGAGCGGCAACAACATCGATGACCACCTCGGACATGGCGTCGTCATCGAAAACAGCATGGGTTCCTTGGTCACCGCCAACATGATCGAACAGTGCGCGGGGTGCGGGGTGGTGTTGGCTCGCGATGTTTTCGGTACGACTTTGTCGGGAAACATACTAGCGCAAAATTTTGGTGGCGGCATCGACCTTCGCGACGCGCACGGGCTTGCGGTCACCGGCAACAGCTTCGTTCGGTGCAAGCAGTTCGGGGTGCGTGTGGCCGACGCTTCAGGACGGATAGCTATCCAGGGAAATGCTTTTTGTGATTCCTTCGTCGGCGAGGGGCCACGGCAGACCGGTCGCCGCGGGAAGAATCCGGATGTCAATGAAGCGGCGGGTATCCTGCTGGAGGCGACCCGGCAGGTTACCGTCAGCGGGAATTCGATGTCGGGTTTGGTGACGCGGGCATGTACGCAGCTCGGCGCTTGCCAGGAGATTACCGAGCAGGGCAATCAAGCGATCGGCTGCGCTGATCAGCCAGCACGGGTTGAGCGGAGCCTGGGTATCGAAGCCCCATTACCGCTGGATGAAGTCCGTCAACGCTTGCGGGTGGTGGCGACGATTCGTGATGATCACAAGTTGGCTGGGGCACATGATGTCTGCGTTCATGGGACGGAAGCCTTTGTTGTGGGCAAAGACGGTTGTTTGGCCGAGTTGGGGCTGTCCGAAGCGGGGCCACCATCGCTCCGCTGGTCGATGCAGGATAGGCTGCTGTTGGAAGACGCGCAAGTCGTTCATCGGTTCGATACCGACCGACTGCTGGTCGGCGGTCGTCGCCTGCATCTCTTCGATACTGGCCACGGCGAACCGCGGTTGCTGACAACTTTACAACACCAACCACCGTTGGATCGACTCAATGGGCTAGCTCGCCGCGGCGATGTCGTCATCGGGGCTTGTAAAACCGGGCAGCTAGTGGCGGTCGAGGTAACGAGGGACTCCCTGCGATGGTTGGGTAGCCGCCAGGTTCGCCAGCAGGATCAGCTGAACTCGCCGCATGATGCCGTGTTTTGCCGAGATTACCTGGTGGTGGCTTCGCCCGAAGGTTTTGGCCGAGAGACTTCGGCTGCCCGTGGCAAACTCGGGGTCTTTCGGGTCATCGATCCGGTCACTCAAAGCTTGT
>JBILTQ010000519.1:0-3119 GCA_044371435.1 Pirellulaceae bacterium
TAAGAACAAGCAAACCTCTTTTGCTTTTGAAGATTCCCTTGTTGAGCCAAAAACGTTGATCGATGCCTATGTCCGGTTGCTTAAAAATGACTTGACAGATTTAGACGGTAAGCAGAGGGAGTTGGTTGCTCAGAGCGAGAAGGCTGAAAAAGAAGCTCGCCAACTGGTAAACTTCGAGTTGGAAGGGGAGATCCTGAGAGAGAAAGTCGATGACTTGCGGTCTTTGTACGAAGCGACCATCGATAAACTCCGGGATATTAACCTCGCGGCAGGGTATGGCGGTTTGATCAACGAAATTCTGGAGTCGCCGGAGATCGGCAAACCGATCTGGCCAAAGATTACGACGATTCTGATGCTTTCTACGCTGCTGGGGCTTTTTACCGGGAGCGGATTGGCATTGGTGGGTGAACTTCAAAATGGTCGCCTGAGGACGGCCCAGGAGATCGAGCGATTATCGAGTTTGCCGATCATTGGCCAGGTGCCTCAACTACTGTCGGTGAACGATCCCGACTATCTGCTTTCGTTGAGAAAGTCGGGATCTGCCTTGGCCCGGACCTTGTGTACGGCCCACGATCCAAAGTCTCAGGAATCCGAAGTCTTCCGCGGCTTGCGCACGGTTCTCTTTTTCCGGGCGGCGGAATTGAAGGCGAAGACCATTGCCATCACCAGTTCGAATAGTGGCGATGGTAAGTCGATGATGAGCGCTAACCTGGCGGTCAGTATCGCTCAAGCTGGTAGAAGTGTATTGATTATCGAGTGCGATCTTCGCCGTCCGGCAGTAGCCGAGCTGTTTTCGCGACATGATTCGGATGGATTGGCCGATGTCCTCAGCCAGAACTCGAGTTTGGAAAAGGCTATTCAAGCCACGGAAGTCGAGCATCTCGATATCCTTTCGGCTGGCAAGTCAGCGATCAGCCCTGCCGAGTTACTTGCATCGGATCAGTTCGCCAAGCTGATCAAGCGGGTGGAGGGCCAGTACGACTTCGTAATCTTGGACTGTCCACCAGTATTGGCGGTGGCAGATCCATGTATCGTGGCGGCACATGCAGGAGCAGTCTTGCTGGTGGTACGCCTGACACCGCATAGCCGGGTCGAGTTGCGTCGGACTGTCGAGATGCTCGAGGATGTCCATGCGCCGACGATGGGCTTGATCATCAATGCCAGCAGCCTGGAAGACGAGTCTGGCAGTGGGCGACGGAATGGGTACATGGTCGGTTATGGATATGGTGCCAATGGGGCTAAAGCCAACGGCTATTACCATTCGAAGGCGACCGGGAATGTACCTGCAGTAAAAAGCTGAAAATAATGCCGGTTGTAGTTCAGACTGTTTTGTTGCTGATAATTTCCAATGTCTTCATGACCATCGCGTGGTATGCGCACTTGCGGGACTTGGCATCCAAGCCCTGGTATGTGGCTGCGCTGATCAGCTGGGCTATCGCTTTCTTCGAGTATATGGTCCAGGTTCCTGCTAACCGAATTGGTCATACCGAGCTGAATTTAGCGCAATTGAAAATACTCCAGGAAGTCATCACGCTGTCGGTATTTGTGCCTTTTGTTATCCTTTATATGAAGCAAAGTTTGCGTTTGGATTTTCTCTGGGCGGCCTTGTGCATGGCAGCGGCCGTTTATTTCGTGTTTCGCGGACCCTCTTCCTAGCCTGCGATCGATGGAGCAAAGCGCCAGCCCGACGTTCTGAAGACCGTCGAGCTTGCGCTTTTTATCCCGAAGGCTTTTGACCTGCACCGCCAGGAAGTCAGGCTAGGGAGCAACAAACATCCCGAGGGTCAAAAGGGCGTAGCCAGTGACAAGGTTGGGATCGCCTTCGAGCCAGCGTGAATCAGGGTTTACCCAGGATCCATCCTCCACTTGGCGTTGGGCTAAGGCCGCTAGTAAGTCTTGTTTCCACAGCTTCTCTCCTTCGGTCGTCTGGAATCGATCGACACCCAGGGCAGACAGCGCTTTGGCCATGGTGTGATAGTAGTAGAAGAGTCCAGAACTCCCCATGCCGGGGTTCGAGTCGAGCGAATAGTTATTTTCGAGGAATTTAGCCGCTGCTTGTACTCGCGGGTCATCCTGCCCGACTCCAGCGAAGATCATGCTCTTTAGCCCGGCATAGGTCATCGAGGCATAGGAGCGGAGGCCACCCGTCTCGGTCTTGCCGGCCATACTGTCGCCGCCTGCTGCCGGCGTGTAGTAAAACCCCCCGTCATTGACCTTGTCAGCGAATACCGTGTCGTTATCGCCTGAAGCGCGATTCTGGCATCGCGACACGAAAACCAGCGCTCGTTGAACAGCCTCATCGTTTTGGTCGCGGCCTAGGCTGTGGAGAGCTTCCAGCAAAAAAGAGGTATTGGACAGGTCCGGGCGAGACTTGCTTCCATAACCGGCACCGCCGAAGGCTGGATCATCGCTGGTCAGACCCTCACCATCATCCCATTGCATTTTCTTGATGAAAAGCTCAGCTTGGCTGAGCAATGGGTCATATTTCCCATCGTGATTGGCTTTCGTCAGCGCCATAATCGCCAGGCACGTTTCGTAATTGGCGTGTTTGGAATTCGGGGCATAAATACCACCGTCGGGCTGACGATAGCCAAGCAAATAATCCAAAGCTTTGGCGAGCATCGGGTCTTGGCGAGGCACGCCGGCCGAGAGGAGCCCGGCGGTGACCAGAGCGGTAACTCCCAAACCGTTTTGTTTGCTGAAAGAGCCATCCTCGGCTTGACCGCGAACTCGCAGGAATTCCACACCGCGACGAATCATCAACGATGCCTCCACCACGACTGCTGGCGAAGTCGGCTTTACGCTTGCAGTCTGTGCCCAGGTGATGGATGGTGAGGCTAGAAAAATTCCGAGGGTAAACAAGCGTTGATAACAAGGTAGCATATGGAAGTCTCCAGTCGGACGAGTCCGTAGTAGGGATAGCGAAGCATCGCGTGATATCGAGATATCGGCCTCGGCTGCACATGAAGGCAGACTGCCGATTTCCGTCAATATACTCCCGGGGCTGTTGGAAGTCAGGCCTTTCGTTTTGATCGGCCAGTTCGGAAGGTATGAGGAAGCCTTCGGTCGCGAGGCGGGAAAGGTCGATTCTTTGATATCGACCCTTGGAGCGTGAAAGG
>JBILTQ010000411.1:0-4794 GCA_044371435.1 Pirellulaceae bacterium
GAGCCATAGAACTGGACCGCCATCGCATCGACCGCTCCTGGTTCTCCCCGCGGTACCACCGGATTGGCCGGATGCTTGACCGGCGCTTGCATCTCCAATCGCAGGTTCTGGGTGAAGGGAATCGAAACCTGGTCGAAGGCAAATAAGGTTACCAACCGCGTTTCATCCAGATATTCCTCGGCCACCAAAGGGCGGATGGCCAAGAGCGAAAGACACCACACGAGAAGTCGAGGAACACTGACATGCATGGGAAGGAAGACCGACCGGCGTGGACCGCGCGGAACAGGAGTTGGGAAAAGGAAGAGCGAACGGACATCGCCGAGGGTCGACCTCCTGCCGACCTGTTACCGACCGTTCAGCGGTGGGTCAGGGTACACCACCTCGTCCGTTTCGCAAAACATTTCCGCAATCGGCTGCGGTTGATCACCCCCTGGATCGATAGCTATGAAGCGCTGCCGAGTCCACAGGAAAACACCCTTCGGCGTCGACCACTCCGGAGCCGTCTCCGAGTCGG
The DNA here is from genome assembly GCA_044371435.1 of Pirellulaceae bacterium. Classification (GTDB taxonomy): domain Bacteria; phylum Planctomycetota; class Planctomycetia; order Pirellulales; family Pirellulaceae; genus JAIYDQ01. The sequence continues at coordinate 515 of JBILTQ010000411.1, forward strand.
TTCGTGGATACAACGGCCTGAGGGCGTCCCCGCGTCGAATCGCGAACCCGCCAGCCAACCCAGGATGTCCCTTGCCGCGTGGCTATGCTGCGTTAGAAAGTTTACGGCCGGCCATCGGTGACGGCCGACCGCTCGCTTCCTCAAGCTGGACTGGATGATGGATATCCTTCGCGAAAAAGCACCGCCCGCCTGGGCTCGAGGCTGGTTGATAGCGGCCGGTATCTATAACCTGGTTTGGGGGGCAATCACGATCGCCTTTCCCTTCCTACTGTTCGACCTGGTCGGGGCAGCACGGCCGAACTATCCGGAGATTTGGCAGTGTGTGGGGATGATTGTCGGTGTCTATGGGATCGGCTACCTGTGCGCGGCAGCGGATCCATGGCGTCACTGGCCGATTGTCTTGGTCGGATTTCTCGGGAAAGTTTTTGGTCCGCTCGGGTTTGCCGTGGCCTTGGCGCGAGGCACTTTCCCGCCCCTGTTTGGCATCACGATTCTCACCAATGATCTGCTGTGGTGGATTCCGTTTTTCCTGATTTTGCTCAACGCCTACCGCCAGCAAGCCAGCGGTACCGCCGGGTCGCTCGCAGGAACTAGGGAGCAATCCGAGTGAGCGCGTGGTGGAACCTCGAGGTGATGGCGTTGGTCCACTTTGGCATTACCAGTTATCTCGTAGGACTCATTTGGGTCATCCAAGTCGTCCATTACCCGCTTTTTCGTGAGGTTGGCAGCGAAAGCTTTCCACGCTACGAGAGGTCGCATACGCATCGGATCAGTTGGGTAGTGGCTTTGCCGATGATGGCCGAGGGGATCTGCGCCACCTCCCTGGTTGTGCTGCTTCGGTCCGGACCACTCGCCCTCTACGCTTGGCTGGGGATCGGCTTGCTGTCGGTGATTTGGCTCTCGACCGCGACCCTCCAGATGCCTTGCCATGAACGGCTAAGCCGAGGCTTTGACCCGATGGTTTATCGCCGTTTGGTGGCCAGCAATTGGATCCGAACAGCGGCCTGGACGATCCGAGGAGCAATCGCCTTCTATCTCGCGCTTCGCGTATCGAGCTAGGGATGGGATGGTGGGCGCTCGCTCAGCGGACGAAGCCGGCGCTGGCTGGGTAGACGATCTTCGGCTAACAACGGGATGGTAAGCTCGCATGACAGCGGTGATGGGTTGCCGAGCAGCGGCGACTCGCGAACCGCCCCGGGAATTCCTGGGCTGGATATCCCCCGAGTGGGCAGGATGAAAGCGGTTCGAGGCGGCATCGGGGGGCGTCCCTGATGCACGCGGGGGCTCCCTTGCCAAGAGTTGCAAAAAGCTGAGAATCCTCCCTTCTTTCGACCAACTGGCTAAAGTACGGGACGCGATGATGGAGTGGTTTGCGCAGCTGCACCCGACCTGGCAAGCCTTGCTGGCTGGTCTGTTTACCTGGGGCATCACCGCCATCGGGGCGGCGGGTGTCTTTTTCACCAGTCGGGTCGATCGCCGACTCTTGGATGGCTTGCTGGGATTTTCCGGTGGGGTCATGCTGGCCGCCAGCTATTGGTCGCTGCTCGCCCCGGCCATTGAAATCTCAAGACACGGGTCCTTGCCTCCCTGGTTACCACCGCTGATCGGTTTGCTGGGAGGCGCGATTGCCCTGTGGAGTTTAGATCGCACCTTGCCCCACCTGCATCTCGGCTTTCCTTTGGAAGAGGCGGAGGGGCCGCGGACCTCCTTCCATCGGGCAGTGCTGCTGGTAACCGCGATTACCCTCCACAACATCCCCGAGGGCTTGGCGGTCGGAGTGGCCTTTGGCGGGAGCATGGCTGGCGTACCATCGACTAGCCTGGCGGCAGCGATCGTTTTCGCGATCGGCATCGGCCTACAAAATTTCCCCGAAGGGATTGCGGTGGCGATGCCGCTGCGGAGCGAGGGGATGAGTCGCTGGCGAAGTTTCTGGTATGGCCAGTTATCGGCGGCGGTGGAACCGGTAGCAGCGGTGGTCGGGGCGGCAACCGTTGTCTTGGCAGCCCCGCTCCTCCCCTACGCCCTCAGTTTCGCCGCCGGCGCGATGATCTATGTCGTTGTCGAAGAGTTGATCCCGGAAGCGCATCGCCATGGGAATATCGACCTGGTAACGCTATGTTTTCTCGCCGGTTTCGCCGTGATGATGGTGCTCGACGTCGCCTTGACCTAATCCCCGGCTCGATCGTTCGTCGGTACACGAAAGCTAGGAACCATCCTGAGTCCGCCCCCCTGGCCTCCGCGTCCTCGCCCCCCTTGGATACTTGTTTTCACTCTTGCTATCGGCAGTTGTTCCCTGCTAGGATCATCGGAGTGATGAATCCGCTGCGGCCCTGGATATCGACCCTTCTGCTACTCTCTTTCCTCCGCCTGCAGTTTGCCTGCTGCGGAGGGGAGGTCGAGGTTTGTCAGGCATCCGCCCTCGCCGCTGCTTCGAGTTGTCCGTGCCCGCATCGTTGCGGGGAACGCCCTCATTCATCGGCTGAAGCCCGCCCACGATCGTCCACGCCTGACTTGGCTGGTCTGCGTTCCTTGCTGGCTTTGGAAAGCTTCCACCTTCTCCCCGCAGTAACCGAGCTCCCGGTGCCCCCCGCGCCAGCGATCGCAAACTCGCGGTGGGACCACGATCCCCGAGAGCAGCCGACGCTGCATTTGTACCTGATGGCCCATGCGGGCATGCTGTTTTCCCAGGGGCGGCCAGCGCTAGCGAGCAAGCACTGGACGGTATCGACCGCGATCGCGTTGCCCTTGGACCGAATCTCTTTCTTTACCTTGGATGGCGATCATCGCTCTTCACCCAAGCTGGTGGATGATCGCCCGCATGAGCGGATACGCTTGTGCCGCTTGCGGATTTGATCCCCTGGCGTACCAGCCCTCCTGGCCAAGCTCGTGTTCGCTCGCCGAGGATCGCCAGCCGGTAGGCAGGTAGAGGCTTGGCGGCCAATGCCATGGAGCCCTCGCTGGAAATTATCGGTATCAGCGATCGCGACTCACGTTCGCTGTTGCCTTGCGGCCGGCCATTGCCGATTGTTCGAAGCCGGCAACGGTACAAGGTAAGGCCGTTGATCAAAGGAGAGACCGAGTGATGCTCGGCGATGCCGTACCAGTCTCGAGACCCTCGGGGCTTAACGCGGGAGTTGGACGCGTAGCGAGGGATGAGGCTGGGCTGGAGTCCTGGTCGAGCGACCGCCAGCGGAGCGCCGGTCGTGCTGCTGGAGAGTTAACTAACATTCGCGGGAGGCCGAGTCGTCCAGGCCGCCAACCGCAGCTGAATTGGAATTCGAGGAGTGTCGCTATGCAATCCATCGCAAGTCGAGGCATCCGTCGGTGGCTGATCGCGGCCACCTTGCTTGTCGCTTCCTACGCTATCGGCTGGGCGCACGGGTATTACGGTGGCGATTTCTTGCTATCCCAACTCGGGTTGGAGCGGTTCCGCATCGGCCCGCTCGGCCTGGAGTCGTCGCCACTCGCCTCGGGCTCACCCCATTCCCATGTGCACGAGGATCATGCGGCGCATGCCTCAGGGCATGGACATACAACTGGGGAGTCGATGGTGCTTACCTTGTCCGCAGCCGCACGGAAGAGTCTTGGGTTAACCGAGGATGCGTTAAGGCCCGTCGAACGCAAGGATTTTCAGAAGACGATCAATATTCCGGGGATGGTGGTCGAGAAGCCAGGCCGGACTCATCTGTCGGTGAGCGCTGCCATGACCGGCATCGTGACCCATGTGCATGCCGAGTCAGGGGAGGCGGTAAAACCTGGTGACTTACTGCTGGAGATGCGGTTGACCCATGAGGATCTAGTGACAGCCCAGAAGGAGTTCCTCCAGTCGGTTGGTGAGCGTGAGATCGAACGCAAGGAGATCGGACGTATCGAGGAACTGGCCAAGTCGGGGGCGATCTCCACCAAATCTTTGCTCGATCGACAGTATGCGCTGGACAAAATCGAGCTGCAGCTGAATTCACAGCGGGAGTCGTTGCGGCTACATGGGTTGACGCTGGAGCAGATCCTGAAGATCGAGCAGGAGCGACGGTTGCTGACCGAGATCCGGGTTGTCGCCCCCAGCCCCGATGACCACAACCATGAAACGATCCAGTTGGGTGAACATCCCCGACCGCGGCTGGGATGGGTGCCAAACGCTGACCGCCCAACTCCAACAGTCGCTAAGCCGGGGGTTCTCCGACAGGTAGCCTATGCCCCGACCGCGGAGCCGAGCGTCGCTGCCGCCGGGAGGGAACCACTGCTCATCCTTCAAGAGCTGAAGGTGCGGAAAGGGGAGATCG
>JBILTQ010000315.1:0-6659 GCA_044371435.1 Pirellulaceae bacterium
ACTTGCTCATCGAAGGACAAGCGTTCGAGACCGAATCGCAGGCAATCGTCCAAAGCAAGCTCGAGCAGCGACCGGTGGTCGCCAGGCTACAGGAAGCGGGCAAGAGCATCAGCCTGCCCGGCCTGCATATCGGTTGGGTCGACAATGAGATCGACCAACTAGCCAGAACCTTAAAATTTTATGTGCCGCTGGAGAATGCCTTGGTGGAAGATGCCCGCAACGCGGCCGGCCAGCGTTATGTGAGCTGGAAGTATCGACCTGGCCAGCGGATGGAGATTTGCGTGCCGGTCGAACAGTGGAGCGACCAGCTCGTCTTGCCCGTGGAAGCCGTCGCCCGCGATGGGCTGGAAAGTTACGTCTTCCGGCAGGATGGAGATCACTTCCACCGCCTGGCTGTCCATGAGTTGTTCCGCGACCAGCTATCGGTCGTCATCGCCGACGATGGCACGCTTCACCCAGACGATATCATCGCCCAGCGAGCCGCCCATCAGATGCAACTGGGGCTCAAAGTGCAACTGGGTGGCGGCAGCGATCCCCATGCAGGTCACCATCATTGATGAGCCTTAGGATCCGCTGCCGTATTGGACAGTCCCAGCAAGCCGCCTCGAGGGAGTTGGCCGGTGATCGACGGCCAGGTTGTTTATGTTAGATGCATTGTTAAGGTTTTCACTGCATCATCGTTGGCTAGTGATGGCGGTGGCCGGCCTGGTGTTGCTGGCCGGATACGGCTCCCTCAACCTGCTGCCGATCGACGTCTTTCCCGACTTGGATCGACCGCGGGTGGTGGTGATGGTCGAAGCTGGCGGGATGGCGCCCGAGGAAATCGAGACCCGGATCACCGTGCCGATCGAAACGGCTATCCATGGCGCCAGCGGGGTGCAGGCCGTCCGCAGTACCTCGTCGGTTGGGGTGGCGATCATCTACGTCGAGTTCGATTACGGGATGGACGGTATGCTGGCGAGGCAGATCGTCAATGAACGTCTATCGTTGGCGGAAGACCGTTTACCCGAGGGGATTCGACCTCAACTGGCCCCCATTTCATCGATCATGGGTCAAATCATGGTCTTGGGAATGTGGCTGGAAGCGGCACCGTCCGGGAAGCTTTCGCCGGAGTCGGAGTTGATCGACCTGCGCACCCAAGCCGACTGGCTAGTGAGGCAGCGGTTGATGAAAATCCCGGGCGTGGCGCAGATCTTCACCATGGGGGGAGGCCGCAAGCAATTCCAGGTGCAAATCGATCCCCAGGCTTTGATCCAGTATGGGGTCACCTTGGAAGCGGTCCGAGCGGCGGTCGCGGCCAGCAACGAAAACGCCACCGGCGGGTATCTCGATCAGCATGGCCCGCAAGAGTGGCTGGTGCAGGCGGTCGGCCGGTTGCAAACGGTGGAGGACCTCAAGAAGGTGCCGGTCGCCATCCGCGATGGCCGACCGCTCGCCTTGGCCATGCTCGCCGAAGTGGTCGAAGCGCCCCAGACAAAACGCGGCGATGCCGCCGCCTATCTGCGGTCCGCGACGGGAGAGGTCAGCGGTGGACCGGCGGTGGTACTGACCGTCAGCAAGCAACCGGGGGCAGATACCCGCCGTATCAGCCTGGCGATTCGCCAGGCCATCGACGACATCCGACCGATGCTCGGCCCTCGCGTCCAGCTTATCCCGCTCTATGCCCAGGATCAGTTCATCGAGCGCGCCATGGCCAACGTGTGGCATGCGCTGCGCGATGGGAGCCTGCTGGTGAGCGTGATCCTCTTCCTCTTCCTGATGAACTTCAAGACCACCTTGATCTCTCTGACCGCCATTCCCTTGTCGCTGCTGACGACCATCCTGGCCTTTCGGTATTTCGGCTTGTCGATCAATACCATGACCCTCGGAGGGTTAGCAGTGGCCATGGGTGAACTTGTCGATGATGCAATCGTCGATGTCGAGAATATCTTTCGCCGCTTGCGGGAGAACGCCGCCCTGGCTGCCCCCCAATCACCGCTCAAGGTAGTCTATGAAGCCAGCCTCGAGGTCCGCGGCTGCATCGTGTACAGCACCGTCATTGTCTGTCTCGTATTCCTCCCCCTCTTTGCTCTCTCCGGTATCGAGGGTCGCTTGTTCGCCCCCTTGGGGACTGCTTATGTGGTTTCGATCCTCTCCTCGCTGGTCGTGTCGTTAACCGTCACGCCGGTCCTGGCTTCCTGGCTTCTGGCCGGTTCCCAAGCCTTGGCCCACAGCCGCGAAGGCTGGCTGCTGCGAGGCCTGAAGATCCCGGTGGCAGCCATCATCCGCTTCAGTCTCCGTGCCCCCTCCTTCAACCTGACGATCACGCTGCTCCTGGTAGCCATCGCAACGCTCGGGTTACTGCGGTTGGAGCGGGACTTCCTCCCCCCGTTCAACGAAGGCTCGGTGCAACTCAACGTCCTGCTTCCTCCGGGGACTTCGTTGGCGGCGACGGTCGACGTTAATCGGGCGGTGGAGGAAGCGCTGCTGAAGATCCCCGAGGTCCAGCGATTCGTGCGTCGAACGGGGCGAGCCGAATTGGATGAGCATGCCGAGCCGGTGAATGCCAGTGAATATATCGTCGACCTGGACCCCGCTTCCCGACAGACACGCCAAGCGCAACTCGAAGAGCTACGTCGGGCGTTGACGAACATTCCAGGTCTGGTCTTTTCGGTGGAACAACCGATTTCGCACCTCATCTCGCACATGCTGTCCGGGGTCAAAGCCCAGATCGGGATCAAGATCTATGGGGATGACCTCGAGCGTTTACGGAGTTTGGCAGCTACGGTAAAAACAGAGATCGAGGGTATCCGCGGCGTCAAGGATCTGCTGGTCGAACAGCAAGCGATGGTTCCCCAGTTGCGGATCGAATACGATCGCGACCGCCTGCTGGCCGCCGAGCTGTCGGTGGGTCAAATCAATCGCACCATCGAAACAGCGATGAAGGGCGAAACCGTCTCGACCATCGTCCAGGGGCAACGCACTTTTGACCTGTCGGTCAAACTGCGCGAGGATGCCAGGCAGGAATTGCAAGTTCTCCGGCGTTTGCCGATTGATTTACCAGGTGGTGGGCAACTCCCGCTGGAAGCCTTGGCCACCATCGAGCAAGCCTATGGTCCCAACAGCATCTCGCGAGAGCATGTCCAGCGACGGATGGTCATCCAATGCAATGTCGCCGAGCGTGGCCTGGTCGAAGTCGTCGAGGAAATCCAAGAGCGACTCAGGCAAGAACAGTCCTCGCTACCCCAGGGGTACTACTTTGAGTTCGGCGGCCAGTTCGAGAGCCAGCAAAGCGCTTCGCGGACGATTGGCGGGCTATTCATCCTCGCCATGCTCGGGATCCTCCTGACCCTTTACACGATGTTCGGATCGATTCGCTTGGCCCTTCAAGTCATGGCCGCCATCCCCATGGCTTTCATCGGGGCGGTCACCGCCCTGGTCCTGACCCACCAACACCTGACGATCGCCAGCCTGGTCGGCTTCATCTCGCTGGCTGGGATCGCCTCGCGGAATGGGATCCTGCTGATCCATCACTACTTGCATCTGGTCGAATTCGAGGGAGAGGGCTGGACACCCTCGATGCTGGTTCGGGGAGGACTCGAACGGCTGGCACCGGTCTTGATGACCGCCTTGACAGCCGGGATCGCGCTGATCCCGTTGGTGCTCGCGGCCGATCAACCCGGCAAGGAAATTCTCTATCCCGTGGCGACCGTGATCCTCGGCGGTTTGATCAGTTCGACGCTGCTCGACTTCTTGGTGCATCCAGCCCTGTTCTGGCTATTCGGCATCGAGGCGGGCAAGCAATCGATCGCCCGAAGGCAGGTGCAGGGATGGTGAACGGCGGGCAAGCAAGCCTCGGTCAACTGGCAAGCCATGCAGACCGCTGCCTTGCCAACCGAAGCGAATGCACCCCATGGCTGCCGCGGGCAACGGGCCGAAGAGCACGTGGGCGGCCATGATGGTTTAACCAGCGCGTGGTCTTTCTCGCGCCAAGGCGACCAGGATACAACTGCCGTCATCGATGACCAGCAACCCAGCCTCGCGAGCCAAGCGACCGGCCTGCTCATCCTCGGCCCCGGGCTGCATCCAGAGATGCTTGACGCCGGCTTGGATGGCTTCCGCAACGACTTGCCTGGTCACCGCGGGCGGAGTGACCAGCGAGAGCGACTCGGGCGGCGCGGGGAGGTCAGCCAATTGGGCAAAGGCTGGATGGCCGTCGATCGTGGGAGCCTTGGGATTCAGCGGGAAGACATGCCGTCCAGAAGCCAACAAGGCGCGAAAAACCTGGTAGCCGTACTTCTCCGGATCGCGCGAAGCCCCGGCGACGGCAAAGCTTTTGGCTTGCAGGAATTCATCGAAGGGGGAAGGCATGGGAAGGGGGGGAAGGCATAGGAAGGGAGCACCGGCAACGAGTTCAATTTCAGGCTGGCGTGAGGTGGCACGTGGCCCACGGGATCTTGGATTAGCAATGGTAGCCACGGCCGGCGCCGTTCATTTCCTCGGCAAACCCGGCTCAGCGCGACCATTGGTGCTCAAGATTTGGAAGTGATGAACCCGGGCGGCCAAGGGGTGATCGCTGCTCCAGACAAGACGTTTGTCAGGAGTCACTTCGATCATGGAAACCCCAACTTTTGCCGCATGACTCCCAATCACCGTATTGCCATTGGCCAGGCGTTGGACGCCGCAGGGATCCTGGAGCAAGCCACCGACATCTTCATTGCTCAACTGCCAGGCAATCGCCCCTTGCGGATCGAACTCGACCACCCGATTCCCATGTGTCAACGAAACCAACGTGTGCCCATTGTCGAGCCGGATCGCGGTAAACGGCCAATTCTCGGCGGGACGGCCGCCGATGGCCGGCAAGTCGGTTCGAATCAGGCGAACGATTTGTCCGTCGGGGCGGTATTCCTTCAGGCAAAAAGCCAACAGGTGCGGCACCAGGTAATTCCCGTTCTTCAACTGACGCGCCATTCGGGTCTGCATGTGAGCATTATCCGTCTCCGGCTCCAAAGGAACCTCCACTTGGACCTCCCCGCTGCGGTCGACTTCCAGCAACCGCGGTCGCGGACCAAGCTCGGTGATCAGCGTGCGGCCGTTGTCGAGGCGTTGTGCCGTGCCGATCTCTCGATTGTCCGGATGCAAGCGATAGGCGAAGACAATGTCGCGGGAAGGCTGGACCTCGACCACCCGATCGCGATAAGCGAGCAGTACATGGCCATTGGGCAGGACAAACCCATCGCGTGTTCCATCCTCAAACGTCCAGAGAACCGCGCCATCTTCGTCGATGATCGCCGTCTTGCTCCCGAGCACCAGGTAGGAATGACGAGGCCCTTCCTCGGCCAAGCTGCTCGCCGCGGCACAGGCCAGCCAACAGATCGGCGTCAGCACCATCGGCCATCGCAGCCTGAAGAGGGTTCGATAAACTGTCGAGCTATTCATGGTGGTAGCTTTCGAAGAACGGCAGGAGACCTGGGGAAGGCGCAGCGATCGCGGTCTCCCCCGGCAAGGCCTGGCCGCTGGCTCCACGGCCCGCAGTCACACGCCCGAAACGCTGACGCTACCATACCCCTCACCTTCCTGCAACGAGATTTTTCCATCGCCGTGAACCTGCCGCTCGGGCCTTGTCGTCGGTAGCGGAGAAAAAGATTATGCTTGGGCGAAGCGACGCATCGTATGCGATGAGTCGCTGGTGTTTGCAGGTGGAGTCAGGCGGGAGCGCATATCATGACGTACGCTACGATGCGACCAACCTTTCAGCTGGAGCTTCCCTGCGGAAAGGAGGAGTTCATGCCCCGGTTGCTCGAGGCTCTCCAACAGTCTCCGGGCGGGGAGAACAGCCTGGTATTCGAGGACTACATCGAACTCCACATTCCCAACTCCGAGTTGCGTTACTGGTCTCCCCATCTGTCGCTTCACTTCTCTGGCGACGAGCACCGCACCAGGGTCTTCGGGAGGTATGCACCTCGTCAGGATGTCTGGACGTTTATCTGGGTCGTCTATCTCTTCTTCGCCTTCACCGCCTTCTTCAGCGTGATCTACGCCTACGCGCAGTGGGTGCTCGGTGAGTTCCCGTGGGCGGCGGTCCTCGTGCCCTTGGCGTTGTTGGGAATTGGCCTATTGTATGTCGCCAGTGACATTGGACAGCGTTGGAGCAGCGACCAAATGCACCGCTTAGGAGACCAGTGGTCAGCCTTGCTTTCTCGGGCGCGGGCTGGCGGCGGCTAAGCGTTCGCGGGATCCCGAGCGATCGTCGGGGCCATCCGCCCAAACCGAGGCCCCCCGAAGGTGGCCCACGGTTCAATACACCAGACCGGCCCGCAGCATGAAACTGTCGTCGAGATCGATATTGTCCAGCGGGCTGATGTTGTAGACCAATTCTCGCTGGAAGACGTATCCCCCCTCGAGGAAGCCAACCCGTTGGCCTTGCCGCAATAATTCGTTGCGTCCCCACTCGATCCCGATGACGACACGGAGATCATTGATATCGACCCGATCCGACGAATCATCCTCGCGCTGGATGGTCCATGTCCCACCCCCGTAGTATCCGCTGACGTACCACCACATGTCGGTATTCCCGAAGGTCGAGACGTAGTGCGAAAGTTTCGGTTCGGGGAAGAACAGGTCCATCCGGCTGTCGGGATTGGGGAGCCAGAGAATGCCCGCCGCCGGAATGAGCTGGT
>JBILTQ010000619.1:0-3524 GCA_044371435.1 Pirellulaceae bacterium
GGACCGCCATCGCGGTTGCGCCGCTAGACACCAACCCTCCCAACGTCTGCGTGAAACCACGCAGGTTCAACAGTGACGAAGTCCCGCTCGACCACGCATACACCGCAACCGGATTCACCTGCTCGTTCCCATACCAATCAATCGCTCCACCAAGCGTCCCCGCCCCTTGCTGATGCGTCAGCATCTCCACATTCAACGCATACTGGCCCGCCGATAACCCCGAAGCAGACAAACGCAAGGTCCCATTGTTCGCCACCCCCGCAATCCCCGAGAACGTATTCGCAGAACTCAAAATCAACGTCCCCGCTCCTGAAGTAATCAGACCACCCGCCCCCGAAATCGGCGTGCCAAACGTGATCGTCTGATTGTTCGGAATCAACTGCGCCACCGACCCGCCCGCCACCGTCCCAATCTGTCCGGAAATATCCGTCGTGAAGCCCGTCGCAAACTGTAACTGCCCACCTAGGAATGCCACCCTCGCACTCGCGGGATTCCCAATCTGGTTCGCATTGCTAAGCACCGTCGTCCCGCCCCCCAAAACCAACCCTCCCAACGTCGGATTCGCAACGCTCAACGTCAACGTCCCCGCCCCCAACTTCGTCAACGTTCCCGGACCCGACAACGCCGACCCAAACGTCACATTGTTCCCGTTCAAATCCACCATCGCACTCTGCCCCGCTGCCACCGCCCCAATCTTGCCAGATAAATCCGTCGTCAAACCCGTCGCATACTGCATCACCCCACCCTCAAAACTCACCGTCCCCATCCCCAACGCCTCCGGACGCCACACACTCACCACCCCACCTCGAATCTTCAAACCCCCGTCAAAGGTATTTACCCCCATCAAGGCCAAGGTCCCGTCACCCGTCTTAACCATGCCCGCTCCCACGTCCCCCGAAATCGCACCCGCTAAATACGCCGTCACCTGATCCGAATCCACTCGAACCGTCGTCGACGCACTCATCAACTGGATATTCCCACGCAACGCCAAGCTGTGATTCGCCGTTGTCCCCGAAAAGTTCAACTCCGACATCGCCGTCACCGCATTCGGAACCGTCCGAACAAACGACACCGCTGGGTTCGCCGCACCAATGGTCGGTGAGGAGAGGGTCGCGTTCGTGCCAGTCAACGCGGTCAAGTACGTGCCGGGAGTGATGCGATTCACCGGCCCAATCACCAAGGCCCCTACCGCAGCACCAGTGGCAGACGCCAACGTGCCCGAGGATGCGCCCAAGGCAATCGTCGTGTTCGTCGAAACCGTCCCATTCCCCATCAAACGCGTACCACCAAACACCGTCATCGTCCCCGATCCATACGGCGTCAACGACGCCGCAAGGTTATCAAACATCAACCCCCCCTCCGATAACACAAAGCCCGCATCAAACGTATTGGCGGTCGTTCCGCCCAATGCCAGCACGCCATCCCCCACCTTCGTCCACGTGTTCGCCGCCGTAATCCCCGCCTCAGACCGCAACCCCACCGGTGCAACTCCCGCCACTCGAATCTGCGGTGCCAACGCCGTCAACGTCACAACCCCCTGAAGAACCGGCGGCGTATCCACCACATCATTCACAACCGAAATCGCCGCACTCCCATCCAACGTCAACCCCACAGGGAAACTCACGCTCGGCCGCGTCGCGCCACCAATCGTTTGGAAGTTCAAGCTATTCAGCGTGTTTGCCTCCGCCGTCAAACTCCCGGCCAACGCCGCAGCACCCACCAGCGTCAGATTCGCCGTCGGCGCAATCAAGCCCGCAGCCGCCGTAGTCAGCGTCCCCCCATGCACCTCAACGTCCCCATTCACCACCCGAGGCGGCCAAGTAAGCGCCGCCGCTGCCCCCGAACCGCCACCTCCGCTAAACGAGAACGTCGGCTGACTCGTGTACCCGCTCCCCGCATTCGTAATCGTCACTCCCGTCACCTCACCCCCAACCACCGTCGCCGTCGCCGTCGCACCCGTTCCCCCACCCCCCGTAATCGTCACCGTCGGCGCGCTCGTGTATCCGCTCCCCGGACTCGTCACAGAAGTCAGACCCGCCGATCCCGTCAGCGGAGTCGACAGCGCCAAACTCAACGTACCCTGCGTCACTAATGTCTTACCCGTGTAAGTGTTCGGCATGTTCAACACCACCGTCCCAGCCCCCGACTTAATCAACCGCATGTTCGCCCCAGAAATCACCGAGTTCACCGTCATCGTGTTCTGGTTGTTCGCCAAATGCAGGAATCCCGATGTCGATGTCAGCGCGCCTCCCGTGAACATCGACGCGAAGTTCGCGTTCTGAACAATCCCCCCAGAGCTAATCGTCAAGGTCTGACCCCCATTGATTGTGATGGTTTGCGCCGCCCCAGGCGCCAAGCGGAGCGAATTTATCGTCCGATTTCCAATCGTGCGATTCGCACCATCGGCAATGTTTCCCGTGAAGGCGCCATTCGAAAGGTCATACCCGTCATACGCCGCAAACCCGTTCGGCACATCTCCCAACTCTCCCACCACCCCATCCGCACGCACGGTCGCAAACGAGTTATTCCCCACCGTAAACCATCCTCCAATCAAGTTGGACGAAGGCAGACCAACGAAGTTCAACGTGCCGCCGTTCAACGTCGTCGTCGCATTCCCCCCAGTCAACGTGATGGTGTTCTGCGTCATCGACGAAATCGAAACGGCTCCCGTGACCGGTATCCCCGTCCCATAAACCCGCATCCCCAACTGCAACCCATCCGTCGAAGGTACACTGATCGTCCCGCTCCCAGCCGTCATCACCACGCCAGAAACCGCGCTCCGAAAAGCTCCGGACGGGAGCGTGAAGGTCAACCCCGCTCCCCCCGTCGTGCTCGTCGCCTGCGCCCCAGCAGACAGCACCACCGTGTTCGGTCCAGACACCGCATTCACCAAAGCCCCAGCCGGAATGCCTGGCCCGGTAACTGTCATCCCAGGCAACAGATTTGCCGTGCCGCTGGGTATGGTGACCGTCGTGCTGTTAAACACCGTCGTCGCCGCTGCACTTCGCACCACCGCAGGCAGCGTCATGTTCCCCGATGCCACCGTCGTCTTCCCAACAGCAACGACGGTGGGAGGAACACCGGTGCCCGCTAAGTTCAACACCCCGTTACCCGTCCTCACGAACTGATCCACCGTCAAACTCGCAGCACCACCCAGTGGCGCTGGATTCAACTGAATGGTCGAGGCCCCCCCCCGAACATCCACCGACGCCAACCGCTGACTCGTCGCATCCCCCGTCGCCGCATCCATACGAAATGTCCCGCTGTTCAACCGGACCGTCGATGTCGCGGGCAGGCGGTTCGAAACCGTGGCAATCCCCGTGTTGTCCAACTGCAACGTCCCCTGCAACACCTCATACACCGATGCCCCATACTTCCCATTGTCCAAAAAGCGCACCGATCCCGACCGCACCACCAACGGCTGCGACGCCGTGCTCTCCCCAACCATATCCAACGTCCCCGTCCCGCCCTTCACCAACGAAACCCCCCCCGGAAACTGCGTCGGAATCCGGGCGCGCGCCGGA
>JBILTQ010000491.1:0-3522 GCA_044371435.1 Pirellulaceae bacterium
CGGAATCTTCATCGCGGTAGAGACTGAAGATGGTCGCCAAGGCCTGGCGGAATAACTCCCGTTGCTCGTCGGTCAGCTCCGCTGCGGCCAACCCGGTAAACCGACCTTGCTGGCCTTGGATATCGACTTTAGCCTCGGCCGGCGGATTGCTGCTGAGCAGTGCCTTGGCTTTTTGCGACTCGGTCAACGAATCAAAGACTCGCTGAACTTTTTCCGTCTGGTAGTAGAAGAGGTTATCCTTGGGAGCCCCTTCATAACCATGGCCGTAAACAATCGGGCCGCCGAAGGCGAGCTGATCTTGGCAATTGCCATCGGCCCGAAGGGTCAAATGCCGCCCGGTCAACATCCATTCGAACTTCTCCCCCTCGGGCTGACCGAACCAGGCCATGCTGTAGGCCTCCAAGCCGCCATCGTCATCCTCGGTTTGATCCTTGAGCCGCTGATAACCGGCGGGGCTGGTCAGATTTCGTACAATCTTTTCGACCATCTCCCGCTGCATCGGTGAATAGAAGGCTTCCCCGATCCGCGGCTTGGTAACATGCCAATTGGCGTTCACTTTATTACGCAAGGGATCGTCCCACGCCTTGGCGACGACCGCCCTCTGCTCCGAACTGAGGCTTTGGTATAACTCGGCGATCAGCGTCTCCGCCGGGCTTTGCCGAGAAGGAGCGCCGAAAACCATCGTCCGAGGCGAGCCGACCAGAGCGGCAGCAGCGGCGCTGGCAGCCAGGAACTGTCGACGATCGGTGACGATCGAAGTCGGAAGCGATGCCGCGTGAATGCGTGACGAATGAGGTTGGGCCATGGTCGTTCCACCTTGCTTGAAGTCTTTGAGTCCGTGCAGGCTTCCCGGTCGATGAAAAGACCAGGAATCCTCGAGACGCCGTCGTCTCAAGTCGCCCCATTATACATAGCTTTGGATGAAAGATGCCCCCCGAAACACGTTGGATTCAAGCGGTCGCCTTGGACATGGATGGCTTGACGTTAAATACGGAAGACCTTTACGGAGAAGTTGGCCAAATGATGATGGCCCGCCGCGGCAAACGGTTTACCGATACCGTCCGGCGAGGGATGACAGGCCGCCCGGCCCCGGAAGCTTACGCAGTGCTGATCCAAGCCGAAGGTTTAAAGGAAACCTGGCAGGAATTGCACCGCGAGTGCACGGAACTCCTCGATGAATTAGTACCGCAACGGGTTGCCCCCATGCCGGGCTTGCTGACCTTGCTCGACGAGTTGGATCGCTTGCGGTTACCGCGCTGCATCGCCACCAGTTCCCCACATGCCTTTGCCGCCAAAGCTCTCCGGCATGCCGGTGTCGACTCAAGGATTGACTTCATCGTGACCGCCAACGATGTGGCTCGGGGAAAACCAGCCCCCGATATCTATCACCTGGCGGCTTTGCGGATGGCCTGTGATCCAACGCGCCTCCTCGTGCTCGAAGACAGCCCGATCGGGGCCGAGGCGGGGGTCCAGGCCGGTTGCCAAGTCATCGCCGTCCCCAGCCCCCACGTGGAAGACAGTACTTTCGAAGGCATTCACCGACGCGTCTCTCGCCTGGATGCCCCCGAAATCACCCTCGCGCTGCATTCGATCGCTTGGCCGCCGACGACCACCGGCTAAGGCCTTGCTCGGCGTTCCCCACCGTTGTTTGGTGTGACCGCAAGCCTCCCGTCGATAAGGCCTATCGCAAAACGACGGCCCCTGCCTCCCACCAAGGCAACAGCCGAAGCCCGCCGCGTTACGCTCGCCGCTGGACTGGCTGACTTTACCATTCTCCCTGAGAGATCTGGTAGTCCTTCGTGAACGGAGCCTTCGTGAACGGAGCCTTCGTGAACGGAGCCTTCATGAACGGAGCCTTCATGAACGGAGCCTTCATGAACGGAGAAGGAGCAGGCAAGCCACCACATCGGTTGGAACCAGCACTTGCTT
This sequence comes from Pirellulaceae bacterium, assembly GCA_044371435.1. GTDB lineage: Bacteria > Planctomycetota > Planctomycetia > Pirellulales > Pirellulaceae > JAIYDQ01. Next base: position 1,930 of record JBILTQ010000491.1, read on the forward strand.
CGAACCTGCACCCAATACCTTCCGCCGCCCATCGGATGGAGTTCAATCCCTGGCTCGCAGGAATCGTCAGGATGAATTCCGGAAGTGGACCGAGGCTTCCTCATCCCTATGGCCAGAAACTTACTGGAAGCCTGAGGGCGCTGGACACCAATCTTCGCCCCGAGGGCAGGCCGACACCACCTGCCGATAGGCCAGGGGTGTCGACCGAGAAAAGGTCGAAGCCATGCTCGAACGCTGTGAACGGTGGAGAATTCGGCTCCGAATTCGGAATGAACGAGGCTCATTCCGAGCGTTGGCTTAGGCCATGTCCTTGAGTTTCTTGAGCGGACGGCAACGGACGGTCGTCGAAGCCGGCTTGGGGTCGGCCCATTGCATTTCGCCGGTTTGCGGGTTGCGGACTTGCCGCTTGGGCAAGGCCTTCTTGACGACGCGAACCACCTTGCAAATATCGGGGATGGTAATCACCCCCGGGCCCTTCTTCCCAACGGCCTTCCCGATTTCTGCCTTGAGAGCTTCGAAGACTTCCGCAACTTGCTTCTTGTTCAATCCGGTTGCTTCGGCAATGCTTGAGAACAACTGCAACTTGGTGAGTGGCTTCTCTTTGTTGGCGGCTGCTTTGGCCATCTGGTCAATCCCTTTCACTAATGAACGACGATTTCTTGAGTCCTACATTCCACTCAAGAACCACAAGTGGGCAAGATTAAACGGCTTCGAGACGAAAATGCAACCGGGGAAACGTGGAAACACCTTGAAAAATCGATAAAAAACCCGCTTTTTGTAGCGTTGCCTGGGCTGAGAGGGTCAACGCCGAGCCCAGTCGGCTACGATTCGGGGTGGACGCCACCGGCTCGAATCACCATCATTCCGAACGGATGGTTGAAGTCAAACAAGGAGGTTCGCTCCATGGGTAAGTGGCCTGTGCCCAGTGTGGCCAGCAAGGGTTGTTGGTTCTTGCTGCTGACTTGCGGCTGCGCCACCTCACCTTCGTCGCCACCCGACGGCTTAGCCAAGGATGCCGCGCAGCTGCGCAGCCATGCGCTTTTACCCTCGGCCATCGGCGCCCCCCCACGCAGTACCGGGCTCGACCCGCGTGCCCGGGATATCGAACGCTCCTTGGGGCTGCCCTAGGCTTTATCGATCAGGCCTTGTTCGCTGGCTGGACCGGTACCTGGACGACTCGTCTCGACTGGACTGCGACTCCAAAAGACGGCCAGGATCGAACCGACCACCGTCATCCATGTCCCGAAGATGGCAGAGGCCAGGGCCATCGTCGAACTGTGAAGGATCGTGGTGGCGAGCGAAGCTCCCATCCCACCGTTTTGCATCCCGACTTCGATGGCGATGGTGCGGCAAGCAGACTCCGACAAGCCGCACGTGCGGGCTCCCCAGTAACCAAGAAAATAGCCCAGACCATTGTGCAGGGCGATGACGATCAGGAACCCCAAGCCGACCCCGGCGAAGGCTGCGCGGGCATCGGCGACGATGATGCCGCAGATCAGACAGATCGCGACCATCGACAGCAGTGACAAGATCTGTTCCTTGCAACGCGTATCCCAATGCGTTCGCTGCAGCCAGTGATTGATGATCAAACCT
>JBILTQ010000149.1:0-11785 GCA_044371435.1 Pirellulaceae bacterium
ATCTTGCTGGTTTTCTTATCCCCCGTAACTGCCTCGGCACAAAGGATGGCTCCAGCGCTTCATATTGTCGAACAAGCGGTTGCTGATGGTAGCCTTCCGGGGGCCGCTGTGTTGATTATGCAGAATGGAAATGTGATCGAACAGAGATCGTACGGCGACTGCGAGATCGACCCCAAACGCCCTTTTCAAATGGACACCATATGTTGGATCGCATCGCTGACCAAGCCCGTTACTGCAACAGCAGCAATGAAACTGGTTGAACAAGGAAAATTGCAATTGGACGCACCGATCGAGAGTTATCTGCCACAGTTCTCGAAGCTTGCCACCCAAGATGGGAAGCAGCATTCAGTAACGATTCGTCAGTTGATGTCGCACACATCAGGTATTCCGGCTTCCGTCCCCTTGCGCGAACCATACTTTTTTACGCAGAATTGGTTCAACCGTAGTTTGTCAGACGTCGTCGATGCAATCGCGCAGCGGCCACTCGACTTCGTACCAGGCTCGCAAGTCAACTATTCGAACGCAGCTCCCTACGTTTTGGGACGCATTATTGAAATCAGTTCTGGGAAACCCTTCCGCGATTTCGTACAAAGCGAGATTTTCGAGCCCTTACAAATGAACGACACTGGCTTCTCTGTTATGACTGAAAAAGTTCAGCGAACCGCTGTTGTTTATCGCCGTGAAAAAACGGTCTTAAACGTCTATTGTCGCTACGATCCCCAATGGGATATAAGAATGACGATGCCCGATGGTGGTCTGTTCTCAACCACAGCTGACATCGCTCGCTTTACCAATGCATTCCTCCAACGAGAAAGTCGAATCCTCAACGAAGATTCTTTCAAGACGATGCTATCATCCCAGAGCGAGGGCTACGGCTTGGAGTGGATCTTGGACAAGGAGAATCAGTTCAGTCACTGGGGTTCAAGCGGAACTTTGGTTTGGGCAGATACCAAGAGTGGCGTTGTCGGAGTTTTCTTTTCGCAGATACAGGATTTCGAATTGCTCGCCAAGCTCCGCGGTCGCTTTCGAAACGCCGTCGACGCTGCGTTTGTCTCTACTTCGAAAGCAATCGATCGCCAACGGTAGTGGGCAAACGGCCGTTCGCCGAACCAGTCTCTTCGTTCGAGCGATCGAACCAACGCACCATTTCCGTTGAGGTGGACTAAACTGTTACTAACTCGCTTCTGTCATGTCCCAAAACGTGATTGGCGAATAGTTCCCGGGATAGTCCAATTCGTCTGTGCTTTTGCCTCGGCCGTTGCTTTGGTTTTTCGCGTTAATACCGGTCATCGCGAGTTTCTTGCCTGAGGGATGAATGCTCACCGCGTGGCAGTTGCCCATGGCTTGACTAAAGAATGGCTCTTTGTCTCCAATCTGCCAGAAGCAAAACTTGCCGGTACCGGGACTGCCGCTGATGCCGACAATCACGAATCCGCGCGGGTCGTATTGCAAGTCATAAACGTAGACATCGCCCGCCGCGCCGAAGTTGGTTTCGCTGATTTTCTTTTCGTCCTTCCAGTTGAACGCAAGCAGAGTCGGAATCCCCTGTACGTTGCCTCCGTTCTTCGGTTTGGTGCCGCCGACCAGCAAAGTTTCTCCCGCGTTGTCAAAGACCATCGTACGCACTCCACCAATTTCTTGAAGCCGGTTCTCAAGATACAAGAGCTGGGCATCTAGATCGCGAACATGCGTTTGAGAAACGACATCCCAATGCTTGACAACGCCGTGTAGATCACCTGAAACAAGCTGCTGATTGTCTGGATGGAACGCGACTACCTGCACATCGCTTTGATGACCAGTAAACTCGTGCCGCTTCTTGCCGGTCGCGGCTTCCCAGAGACGTACGACTTGATCGCGCCCACAAGTGGCAAGCCATTTACCGTCGCCGCTCACAGCGACCATGCGAAGCCATCCATCATGCGCGTCAGCGATTTCCCAGATCGGCGTTGGATTCTCGGCTGCGTAGTCCCAAGCGCGGAGCCGTCCCCACGAGTCGCCGGTAAAGACAAGCTTGTCGGTCGGCGAGAAAGCCAAGGCTTGTACCCAAGCATTATGGCCAGCGAGCGGCTCCAGCATCTTCGGTTCGTCGCCCGTGACGTCCCAACGATGCACGGCTCCTTCAAAGCCGCCAGCCAACAAATATTGGCCACACGGACTGTAACGGGCTCCGTTGTGTTGCTTCTTGTCACATTCGTAGGGCTTAGCGGACTTCGGTTTAGTCGGCGTGTAACGCTTGGTAAGCTCTTTAAGATCGGCGTTCATACCATGATCTCCTTGATGGGAAACATATCGTCATGCGCCAACGGCAACGGCTGACCATTGTTGTCGTACATTGTCGACTTGGAGTCGATTCCGAGACAACTAAACCAAGTGTGGAACATCGCACCGATGTCGTGCTCTTCGCCGCTGACCCACGTTCCTTGAGCGTTTGTCTGGCCATGCACATAACCGCGTTTGAGCCCGGTGCCCGCCATCGCGATACTCCAAGCCTCGGGCCAATGGTCGCGACCGACATGGCCGTTGATCCTCGGTGTCCGACCGAACTCGCTCATTGCAATGACCAAAACCTTGTCAAGCATCCCGGAAACAGCGAGGTCTTCGATGATCGCGGCGAACGCCTGGTCAAAGCGAGGCATCAGACTTGCATGGCCGTTAAAATTGTCGCCGTGTGTGTCCCAACCGTACGAGTTCACTTTTACAAACCGCACGCCAGCTTCGAGCATCCGGCGGGCCATCAGCATATGGCGACCGATTTCATGAGTGCCGTATCGCTCTTTATCCTTTGTCGATACTTTCGAATCGTCAAACAAGTCTTGTCGCTTCATTAGTTCCTGAGCGACGTCATACACAAAGCCATTCGCCTCGACATTCTTGGCTTCGTGCTGTTGCTTGTAGCGTTCGTTGAGCTTGACTCGCAGTTCGTTGCGGAGCAAGTCTTCCTCGCTCGAAAGTCTTTCGCTGCGCAGCAAGTTTTCGGGAGGCTTGGCATCGCCGAAGGCAAGTGCTCCATACTGAGGTCCCAAGAAGCCCGCGTCTTTGTAGACAAATCCACCGCTCATCGGTTTGATCCACACATACGGTGGCAAACCGCTTGTCCCGCCCCCCAAGAGCTTCGCCACGGCGCTGCCGAAGAACGGATAGACCGGCCCGCGCGGCTTGGGATCTCCCCGTTGAATACGATCGACCCCCGACGAGTGATCTTTATCTTTCGTACACATACTGCGTACGATGGTCAGATGATGAGCCTGCTTCGCGGTGCGCGGCAACAATTCGCTAAAATGGACGCCTGGAATCGATGTCGGAATCGATCGAAAGGGTCCACCGAACTGCGTATCCGGTTTGGGATCCCAGCTCTCGAGCTGACTCATCCCTCCATCGATCCAGATGAAAAGTACTTGCTTGTCGTTCTGCTTCATTGCCTCGGCCAACACAGGCTGGGAGAGCAAACCTAGGCCTGCGCCGCAAGCGGTTGCACCGAGGAACTTACGACGCGAAATGGCGTGTTCATGCGGCGTGCACAGGTTCGATCGGCCCGCGTATCGCAGTTCGGTATCGATGATCGACATTGGAGACCTCAGTGATTAAAACAAAACTCGGTCGAACTCAAAAGCGCCCAGGCTAACATGCCGAGCGTCTTTGCTTTCTTTTGCTCTTCGAGACCAGACTTCTTTAGAAATGCGGCGACATCATTACGCTCTGCGTCTGTCGGCTCGCGACTAAGCACGGCCAAGTAGACTTCATCGGCAATCTGTTTTTCGTCGTTCAAAGCGGCGAGCCTCGCAATTAAATTCTCGTCGGACGGTTCCAGCCACGTAAGAATCGTTGAGTCGTTCATCAAGAACAGAGCTGCTTTGACGCTTGGTGCGAAATCGATCTCTGGCTCTTTGGCCGGATTCGCAAAGGCGGTCAGAAACTTCTTGCGTAAATCGGTTACCCCTTCCGTCTTTCGCAAATCCGCGATCGCCTTGGTCGAGCCCGTTGCGATCAATGTGCTCCACAACAACTGCTCGGCCCATACCGGTTTCTCGATCGCCACGCTATATCGATCTTCGGCGAACTGCTCGTCGGCCTCGCGAAGGCTCGTTCGTTGATATGTCTTGGTCAGCGCCAGATCGCGAAGGATACTCTTCATATCAAACTTCCGAGCAATCACTTCATCGGTCAACAATTCGAGCAATTCGGGATGCGACGGTTGATTGTTCGAGTGCCGCAGGTCGAGCGGATGTACTAAACCACGTCCCATCATGATAAACCAAAGCCGATTCGCGAGATTCTCTGCAAAGGCACGGTTCTCGGCCGTCGCGAGATCGTTGGCCAACGTCTCTAGCGGACTAAACTTCGGCACGCCCGCGATCTTCTTTTTGGGTTCGGGCGGTACGGTGTATTCTTCACCTTTCTCGAACAAAGGAATCTGTAACTCTTCGGCCATCGGTACTCGCGGCCCCACCGTCATCGGCTGATTGTCAAATACACTCTGGAAATCGATCTTCTTGGTCATCAGTTTTTCGCCGACGGCCGGGAACTTGACATCGGTCCGAATCGAAGCATTAAGAAAGACCGTGTACAGACCTTGAAAGTCGATCTGTTTATAGTCGTCGATGAACAGGTGGTCGTGGCACTGGGCGCACTGCAAATCAACTCCCATGAACATCCGCCCCACATCGCGGGTCAAACCGGGAAAGTCGGTCTCTTGCTGGCCAATCTTCGTCAATCGGTTCGTGATGAAGTACGCAGCCCCACGAGCCAGCTCGCTTTCGGCATCTGGATCGAGAATCGCTCGGGAAATCACATCCCAAGGTTGATTTGTATCGGCCGCCCAGGCCAAGAATTTTTGCCACTCAGGATCCTCTCCGCACCGTTCCATCAACATTTGATTGAGCAATTCTTCCATGCGTCGCGGAAACTCATCGCTTGCAAAGAGAGTGTCGATGAGTTTCGTCCGCTTGTCTTCACTTGTGTCGATTAAGAAGCTCCGCGCTTCGTCAACGCAAGGAATACGTCCGACCACATCGAGATAAACACGTCGCAAAAATTCCGAGTCGCTAGCAGCCTCTTTGACTGAACCGCCCGCTGCGGCTTTGATTAGCAGATCGATTTGTGTCGGCAGTCGGTCAACCGCCTGCGCCAGAGTCCCCGCAGCAGCTAACATAATCGCTAACGCTAATCGGACGAACATGGCCAACCTTTCAAGGCGGGATATGGCGGGGGCTAAACGGAGGGCAAGCTTGGAGGGAGTCACTCGATCCGTTGGCGTTTTGCGATCTGGTTTTGACCGAGAAACGAACTCACCTTTAAATTGTACATGAAGGGAAGGTCGTGCAAAAGACTCAATCCAAAGCCGAAATGGCACGACGAAGCACGATGCCTTGAAGCCTGGCGACCTTTTTGTGACATAGTTGACTCTGGCCCCTACTACACGGGCTCCTATTACCTACATGGGACTTTTCCTTGGAGACTGCATGAACCGATTCACCCAACAGCGCATCCTTAACGGAGACCTCGACGCCTATGGCGAGGTCGTGCGGGAGCATCAGGATATGTTGCTGGGGTACGCGCTGCGCAGGCTGAGTGATTGGACTCTAGCGGAGGAGGTGGTGCAGTTGACGTTTATTCGCGTCTATCAGCGGCTGGCGGAGTTTCGGGCCGAAGAGGATTTTGGCGTGTGGCTTTGCGTCACGTGCAAATATTTGATTCTCACCGAGCTGGAAAAGCAGCGGCGGGAGGTGAACAACCTATTGAATTATCGCGAGCAGTTGAAGGTCAAGATTGACTCGGTGGTGACGGAGGACATGGAGCCGGATTTCCGGCGCGATCAATTGGCCGCGCTGCGGGACTGCGTGGGGAAGCTGGGACGTGAGGCAGCGGATCTGGTGGCGCTGCGCTATTTTAACGAGCGGAGTTGCAAGGAGATCGCGGAGCAGAAGCAGCGCACGGTGAGCTGGGTAACGACGACTTTAAACCGGGTCCGGAGGACGCTGCGTGACTGCATGGAGAGGTCACTTCAATCGGAAGTTGCATCATGAACGACGAAAAATTCTGCGAACTAGTGGAGGGCTATGCGGACGGGAGTCTCGATGATGAGGCGTCAAGGGAGCTGCTGATGGCTTTCGCTGCGGATGCGGATCTGAAAACTCGGTTTCTCGATGAAGTCCGCCTTCAGAACTCGCTGCATGGTCTTCCATTGCTTGATGAAGCGGATCGCAGGGTCAAAGACGTGATGCAGTGCATTCTTCCTAACAAGTCTTCACACGATGTGTCCGCTGCTGTGCTTTCTGCGCTGAGACCATCGAATTCAGGCAAGCGCTGGTATCCGGTGGCGCAAAGGGTAGCTGCTTTCGCTGCCGTGGTCGCGGTGATTGGCCTCGTTGTCTTCGGCTGGTCGCGGCGAGGCGTGGAAGTGGAGGTGGTGCAAACCTCGGGCGCGGTGTCAGAGGAGTGGGTAGCCGGTCAGAAAATGCGGTTGAGGCATTTCTCACTGGTGCGGGGCGGTGTGCGGATGCGGCTTTCATCCGGTGTCACGCTGGATGTAAGCGCTCCGATGGAAATGACGCTGGTGAATGCCATGCACGTCCAGGTGCTCTCGGGCAGGATCACGGCGGATGTGGGGGATGAGGGAAAGGGCTTTGTCATGGAGACGCCACAGGCGCGGGTGGTAGATCTTGGGACGCGTTTCGGCGTGGATGCTTCCGATGCGTCGTTGACAAGTGTGCTGGTGTTTCAGGGGCAGGTGGAGGTCTACGAAAAGGGGGCCACCCAGCCGGTGGCGCTACTGAATACCGGCGAAGGCCTGCGTCTCGACAATCATCGTCGTGCCTCACGCATCGTCAGCGTGTCAGGCACGGATGCGGCCAATGGCTGGACGGCGACGACTCCACCTGCGGCATCCGCTTTGATCGCAGCCGTGCGCGACACCATGGCGGCGAATGATGAAGCGGCAAAGAAATGGCCCTCGCTGAGGAACTTTTACCGCATCGTCCCCGGTGGCATGAGAGAAGGGGCGTTGGCGTTCTCCGATGCGGCGGATGAGTGGAGCGATGTGCCTGCGAGTCTCGTGGGCGCCGACCAGGTACGGACATTCGCCGTGGATGGCTTCAACTGGTTCATGAAGCTCACTATTGAGGTGACGCGTCCCGTGGAGCTATATGTTTTGGTGGATCAACGCAACCCTGTGCCCGAGTGGGTGAGCGCCGACTTCAACGACACGGGCGAGACGATCACGCTCAACTTCAAGCCTTCTCATGCGAATGGCCAGGTCGCCAAACGGCTGCCCTACTCGATCTGGAAGCGTGCCGTCCATACGGCGGGCGAGGTGACACTCGGTGCTCCCTATCCCAACCCTCCCGCAGACAAAAAGAGCTTCAGTCCCAACCGCATGTTCGGCGTCGCCGCGAAGGCGCTGCCATGAAATCTCCTACCAAACACACTATGAAAACACCATCGACTCGCCGCCACTTTCTCCGCAGCAGCTCCGCGTGCATCGCGCTGCCGTTTCTTGAGTCGCTCGGCTTCCGCCGGCTTGCCTCGGCGGCACAGGTCGCGTCCCCACCCAAGCGAATGATCTTCCTCTGCTTTGGCTGGGGCGTGACGCGTGAGACGTGGTTCCCGGATGTGAACCAGACGGGCACGGACTATACCCTGCCGCCCGGGCTTGCACCGCTCGCGCGGCATCAAAAGGACTTCACCGTCGTGCAGGGATGCTCGAATAAGTTCAGCAACGAGGCGCATTGGGGCAGCACCTTCTGGCTCACAGGCGCAAACCGCTATGCGCAGCCAGGGCAGAGTTTTGCCAACAGTGTGTCGGTGGATCAGGTCGCAGCGGCGCAGATCGGCAAAGGCACTCGCTATGCGTCGCTGCAACTCGGCACGCCGGACGCGAAGGAGCAAGGACATGGGCCGGGGCTTTCCCTGGCGTGGGATGAACGCGGAAAACCGGTCGCGGGCATCGATCATCCGGCGCAGGTGTTTCATCGGCTCTTTTCCGCCGACAACACGCCGCTGGCGGAGCGTCAGGCGATGCTGGCGCAAAAACGCAGCGTGCTCGATCTGTTGACGGGCGATCTGTGGCGGGTGAAGCGAGGTCTTTCCAAAGACGACACCGACAAGCTCGATGAATACGCGCAGAGCATCCGCGACATCGAGACGCGGCTGGGCAAAGATGAGCTATGGATCGCCGTGCCGAAGGCCAGACCACCGCTTGCCGAACCCAAATCAGTCCTGAAGGGACGGGAGGAAGTGCAGGTGATGTATGACCTCATGATCGCCGCCATGCAGACGGACACGACGCGCGTGCTCACGTATCGCCAGCCAGTGAACACCGTGCTGGAAGACATCGGTATTCCCTACACCGGTCACGACCTCAGCCACTACGAACGCTCGCAGGGCGACCGCATGGAGTTCTCCGAGAAGCGCGACGTCGCTCAGAGCACGATGCTGGCGAAGTTCATCGACAAGCTCAAGGCCACAAAGGAAGCCGATGGCTCTAGCCTCTTTGACAACGTTATCCTCGGCTATGGCAGCAACATCAGCTCCGTGCATTTCCTCAACAACTGCCCCACGATCCTCACGGGCGGCGGCGCAGGCATCAAGCTGGGCCAACACCTCGTCCTGCCCAAAGACACACCGCTGTGCAATGTCTGGCTCACCCTGCTCCACGGCCTCGGCGTGGATGCCGCACGCCACGGCGATAGCACTGGCGTGGTGAAGGAACTCATTGTGTGATCATCAATCGTCTTTAGGCGGAAAAACGGGGGCAGGAAAATGAATGACTCCCTGAATCGAATGGCACAAGGATAAGGAAATTGTGAGCCGTTGGCGCTAGCCGCGGGTTCTTTAAATGCACGAATTCTCTAGCGATTTACCCGCGGCTAGCGCCGTCGGCTCATTTCGCCATTCCTTATCCTTGTACCATTCCTCCCTGAATCCAATCTACTGCCCCCATTCTCCTGCCAATTTCAGTCAATGAATCAGTATTTCGCTCTCTCATTACGCTTGCTGCTCGTTGTGCCGTTGGCTTCGGTGCAAGCCGCCGAGGTACCCCACGCCACACTCGATGCTAAGCACCGTGCCTTCTTCAAAGACAACTGTCTGGCCTGCCACAATGCAGGGAAGCAGGAGGGCAAGGTGCGGCTCGATAACCTCTCCTTCACCGTGGACAGCGTCGAGCAGGCCGATCTCTGGCAAAAGGTGCTCAACAGTGTCAACGCGGGCGAAATGCCCCCCGAGGACGAAAAGCAGCCGCAGCCAGCGGCCAAAACGGATTTCCTCGAAGCACTCTCGCAGACCCTCGTCACCGCACGGCGTATATTGAGCGATTCAGGCGGGAAGATCGTCGTGCGGCGTCTGAACCGCCGTGAATATGCCAACACCATCCGCGACCTGCTTGGCGTGCAGATCGACGTGAGCAATCTACCGCCGGACAGCGGCAACGGCAACTTTGACACGGTCGGTTCATCACTCTTCATGTCGAGCGACCAGGTCGAACAATACCTCACGCTGGGACGGCAGGCGCTGCAGGACGCCCGTGCTCTCCAAGCGGCGGGAGAGAAACCGCTCAAGATCCGCTCCGAGGTCGAAATCGAGGCGAACGCCCAGATTCGCAGCGCGATGGACATCATCAAAAAACGCAGCGAACCCGCACGCCAATGGTTTGCCGCCGTGGATGCCGCCGCAGCCAAAGCCGAGAACATCGGACGTGCAGAAGAACTGCGGAAGATCGCCGAGAAAGAAGTCAAGAAGCACAGCTTTTACCGCCATTGGGCAGAGATCCAAGGTGCCCCATCACCCACGACGTATGGTTTCAAAGATGCCTTCGCCGCCATCGCCGAACAAGTCGAATACGAAGAGACGAATCCCTATCAACAACGTTATCTGGCATTGCCACAGGCGGACAAGGGAATCTATTTGTTCATATTCCGGCTCCGCCACGAGGAAAAGGTCAATCCAGGTCGTAACTGGCCTCCAGGCCGATACACGCTGCGCGTGCGCATCGCCGCACTGGACGACACTCCTCCCGAGCGGCGTTTCATTGAGATGGGCCGTCCCGCAGTGCCCGGCGCCTTTGACATCCTCAGCACACATCATGTCACGGGCAGCATGGCCGAACCGCAGGTCATCGAAATGCCTGTCACCATCACCAGCGCAGATGACCGGCCTTTCTCGATCCGCGAAAAGCGTCTCAACTCGCGCGAGGCCGAGGTCGGCATCTGGGTGCGGCATGTGCGAAAGCACAAGGACTGGCTGCCCCCTTCCATGTGGATCGACTGGATTGAACTGGAAGGCCCGCTGCCGCCCGAATCGAAACTGAATCTTTCCTCAGCCCAATCGCCGCGGAAGATCATCGCCGACTTCACCGAAAGAGCCTTTCGCGGAGCCAAGCCTGACGCCGCCTTCATCGACGGCTTGGTGGCTCTCTATGACAAGCGCCGTGCCGCCGGAGATACGCATCCGCAGGCACTCCAGGAAGCCATGAGCATCGTGCTCGCCGCACCCGGATTTCTCTACCTTGGCGAGCCATCACAGCCCGGCAAAACGCGTCCCCTCACCAATGCCGAACTCGCCTCCCGCCTCTCCTACTTCCTCTGGAGCGCCCCACCCGATGATGCCTTGCTTCAGGCCGACCTGAACAAGCCGGATGTGCTCGCCCGTGAAGTGGACCGATTAATCGCCAGTCCGAAATCGCGCGAGTTTGTCACCGGATTCGTGCATCAATGGCTCGGCCTCGACCGGCTCGATTTCTTCCGATTCAACCGCCAGATGTTCCCGCAGTTCGACGACAGCGCGAAGATGGCCGCGCGTCACGAAGTCTTCGAGACCTTCGCCCATCTGCTGTACAGCAACAGCAGCCTCACTCATCTGCTCAAGAGCGACCAAATCGTTATCAATGGCCTCCTCGCAAATCTCTATGGAATCGACGGCGTCACTGGAGATGCCTTCCGGCCGGTGACACTGCCGCCTGGCTCCCCCCGCGGCGGCCTGCTCGGCATGGCTGCCATCATGGCGATGGGCAGCAACGGCGAACGCACCAGCCCCGTCGAACGCGGAGCCTGGGTGCTGCGCAAACTGCTTCACAACCCGCCTCCCCCCGCACCGCCGAATGTCCCTCAACTCAGCCGCCTCGCCGACAGACCGCTGAGTCCGCGCGAGCTCATCCTCGCGCACCAAGAGGAGCCCCAGTGTCTGCAATGCCACCGCAAGATCGATCCTATCGGTTTCGGCCTCGAAAACTTCGACACCATCGGCCAATGGCGCAGCACCGAACTCTACACCAAAGCCAGCGGAGGCCTCAAGGACTGGCCCATCGACCCCAGCGGCCAATTCCACAACGGCCTCGCCTTCAAGGACTACTTCCAGCTACGCGACCTCATCGCCGCCCAGCCCGAAAACTTCGCCCAAGGCTTTACCGAGTCCCTCATCGAATACGCCCTCGGCAGGCCTTATGGCTTCACCGATGCCTCACTCGCCGATGACATCCTGCAAAAAGCCAAAGCGAAGGACTTCGCAATAAAAGAGTTCCTCCTCGCCCTCGTCACCAGCCCGGAGTTTGGCCGGAAGTGATCGGCCATCCATCTCACCTTGGACGCCCGGCACTCAACGCCGTGAACGATCATTCGTAGCCACATTCGTCAGAATGTGGGAACTTGGAGCCTCCATCCACGTTCTGACGAACGTGGCTACGCTCGAATTCTTGAAAATGACTTGGTTAAAATCATTCACGGCGTTGCCCGGCACTGCGTAACGAATCTCCCAATTCCGACCTTGGCCAGGAAAGTTCGTCTTCCAAGTTTCG
>JBILTQ010000492.1:0-3512 GCA_044371435.1 Pirellulaceae bacterium
AAGTCGTCGAAGGGATGCAGTTTGATCGCGGTTTCCTCTCGCCCTACTTTATCACCGATTTGGAACGTTCCGAAACGATTATCGAGGAATCGCTGATCCTGCTTTACGAAAAGAAAATCAGTCAAGTCAAGGATCTCTTGCCGTTATTGGAAGAAGTGGCCAAACAACGTCGCTCGTTGTTCATTATCGCCGAAGACATCGAAGGTGAAGCCTTGGCGACCCTGGTAGTCAACAAAATCCGCGGGGTGTTGGCCTGCGCAGCCGTCAAGGCGCCCGGCTATGGGGACCATCGCAAAGCAACCCTGCAGGACCTGGCAATCCTGACCGGCGGCAAGTTTATCTCGAGCGACTTGGGCGTCTCGCTGGAAGCGGTCACCCTTGCGGATCTCGGCCGTGCCTCGCGAATTGTCTGCGATAAGGATACGACCACGATCATCGGAGGCGGTGGCGACAAAGAAGTCATCGCCGGTCGATGCCAGGAACTGCGTCGCGCGATCGAAAAATCCACCTCCACCTACGATAAAGAGAAACTGCAACAGCGACTAGCCAAACTTTCCGGTGGGGTGGCGGTTATTCGCGTGGGCGCGCCGTCGGAGGCTGAAATGAAAAGTCGCAAAGAAGCTCTCGATGACGCGATCTGCGCTACCAAGGCGGCCATGGCCGAAGGGGTTGTGCCGGGAGGCGGTCTTACCTTGTTGCGGGCCATCGATGCCCTCGACAAAGCTGAAACTGACTATGAAGGAGACCTGAAGACCGCCTTCCGCATGTTGAAACGAGCGCTCGAGGTTCCCAGTCGACAGATCGCCGAAAATTCGGCCATCGATGGTGGCGTCGCCGTCGCGCAGATGCGCGCCGCTACCGGGAATACCGGCCTGGATGCTTCGACAGGAAAGTATGTCGATCTGGTCGAAGCCGGCATCATCGATCCCACCAAAGTCGTCCGGCTTGTCCTGGAGAATGCGGTCTCGGTGGCCGGAACCTTGCTGTTGGCCGAAGCGACCATGACGGAGATCCCCGAAGAGAAAGGGATAGGTAGCCGCGAGCGTGATTTCAGCGAAGCCTGAGCCTTACCACCACCAGCCGTCGCCGGCGCGCCGCTTGGCCCGCTACGGCCAACTGCCAGGAGGAGACTAGTTCCTCTGAACACCCTGCGTCAGCTTATCTCGATAAGCTCTCTCCTGATCTCCACGGTAAAGGATGGACAACTCTCCTGAAGTCAGTTGATAGTTGCTCGTCCACATCGTCTCCGAATTCGACATCTTTTGGGCTATGCGGCAAGCTTCAGCGAAAGATAAATCCTCTCCAGCCGCAGCCAAGCCGGCCGAGCCGACCTGGTAACGCGAGCAACTCGCGTCGTTTTCTTCTTCGGATTTGCCGAATAGCAAGTGATTGGTGCACAGCTGCCAGGATGACGCCGAGCGGGTCGTCACCGTCTTGCCCTCGATGAACTCAACGACCCGGAAGTCTCCAGCTCGGTCACCGATCATCAAATGTACGGGGGTATCGACGAAATGGATATTGAAGGCTTCAATCAGCTTCACGGCTTCGGCAGTACTGGCCGCCCGATCCAAAATCAGCCGCATCAAGGTCGAGTGAATGATCGAAGGCTTCCCCGGATGACGCGGCGGTTTCGCTGGAGCTGACATATCGGCGATGGCTAAACCGTGTCGATTGATACCGTCCATCAGATAGTAGGGAGCAAACAGCAATGGGATGCGTTGCCGCAAATTTGTTTGCTCAAGATCGGGGCGGTCGAGCTGCAGGTAGGCTAAATCGAGCACACTGATCGAAGATAGGCCATGGCGGTCATGGGTGCGGAGGATCAAAAAGGCATCGTGATGCCAATCGAAATTGCGACTGAAGAAAACCTCACCGGTCGACGAGCGAATCGCCAACGTCGAACAATGATGGTCGGGCAACTCGACCGTTTCCAGCTTGTTTGCAATAAAACCTCGCTTGCGCGACCTTGCCAAGGGCACGAGGAAATCAGGAAGCAGGGTTCGGATCAGGCTGTCTTCGATCTCCGCAACGTCCATCCCGCGTGTCTGGAGCTCGTCGATGTGGTAATCGAGATGATAATCCATCACGTAAGCGTGGGTGCCAGGAACCCGACGCAGCGACTGAAGCGTTCGCACCGAATCGCGCAGCCAAAAACCCACCATGCCGCACAACGCCATGCCGAAGAGGCTGGCGCTTAGCAATCCTGCCCGCCAGTAGCTGGAAACCATCGCTTGAAAAAACCGAACCATCATATCTTTCTAGCGCCGCTTTCGATCCATCGCTCTCCGACCCCAGCCCGTTACCCAAAAAGCAAACCCTCGCCATACCGCCGATGCCTATCGACCGCTTCAGGCAAGCGGGCTCAATGCCCACCTGATCAACCCCAATCCAGTATTGTCTCCCGGCCCAGCTCTGCAAAGGCAAAAGCTGGAAGGCTTCCAACTTGCCCTGGGAGCCCGTCCTTCACCATCCTTGCCGAACCAGCCTTCCCGAGCTGGATTGCGAACAAGTCTGCGTCCTATCCCGCTCGAGAGGTATCGCCCCAGGCGATTGGGGCCGCCATGATTTATCGAAGAGGGACCGGGGGGAATCGGGCCCGAGGCTACCGGGATCCACGGTAGATAATTGCCCGCCTCTTCCTTTTCGCCAAAGCTAGTTATCGACGAGTCAAGCTTCACCGCCAGACCATGCTTCTTCCGAATGAACGACACTGGTGGGACATAAGCCCCAGCAGCGATGGCATGAGGGCAATGGAAACATCGTTGCCTGGAACACAATCCGTGGATAAGCTGTTTTCTTTCCTCGGGGCCGACATGGCCGAGATAAATCGCCTTTCCCTCCGCGCAAGCCCGTTAGGACCGATAATGCCCCACGCGTCTAAAGCGATCGTCGACACGCAAGACCAACGGCGTCTCTTGCCTGTTGTGCTGCGTTCCGCAGTTCCCTTCGTGGCTTCCTGCCTGGCAATTCTCGGCTGGGAAAGTCAGTCGTTAACGGCAACACCACCGAATGTAATCGTGATTTTAGCCGATGATCTCGGGGCCAAGGAATTAGGCTGTTACGGCCATCCTTACCATCGGACACCGAACCTCGATCAGATGGCCGCCGATGGAGTTCGCATGGAAACCTTCTATGCAATGCCGCTCTGCACGCCGACGCGCGTTGCCTTGATGACCGGGCAGTATGGTTTCCACAACGGATTCCTCGGGATGAGCAACCCTGCTTTTCGCCCACCCAAAGATTCCCCACAGGCTTCCATCTTCAATCATTTCACCATCGGCGATCTGATGAAGTCCGCCGGTTATGCCACGGCCCAAGTAGGAAAATGGCAGTTGGCTGGGGAGCCGCCGACGCTGATCCACGACTGTGGTTTCGACGAGTACCGGATGTGGGCCTATGCGCATAACCTGCCAAAGGGGAGCCAACACGATGCCCCCACGTCCAATGAACACGGAAACCCGCGGTTTTGGCATCCAAGCATCGTGGAGAACGGGCAATACCTGCCGACGACG
>JBILTQ010000582.1:0-3511 GCA_044371435.1 Pirellulaceae bacterium
GCGAGCAGTGCGGGGCCCGCGATGATGGCGAGCCGCCTGAGGTCGGGCGTGAGGCGGGGACGGCCGGGCAGGATGACCCAGCCTGCGCGGGCGGCCATGACCCAGGTGAAGGCGAATTGCGCGATCCCGGTGACGGGGACGGTCCAGGCGAGTGTCAGGCCCATGTCCCAGCCGAGCCGGTCGGCGATGAACATCGCGGCCATGAACATGAGGTTCATCAGGACGGGGACGATGCTGGCCTCGGTAAAGCGGCCGAAGGTGTTGAGCACGCCCGAGAGCAGCGCCACGAGCGAGATGAAGAGGATGTAGGAGAACCCGATCCGCCCGTAGAGCACGGCGAGGTCGAAGCGGGCGTCGCCGGCGAAGCCTGCGGCCATGGCCCAGACGAGCCAGGGCATGGCGAGCGTGCCGACAAGGGTGAAGACGAGGAGGAGGGAGGCGAGGCCCGAGAAGGCGTCGCGGGCGAAGGCCGGGGCATCCTCGCCGCCTTCGGCCTTCTTGGCGAACATCGGCACGAAGGCCATGTTGAAGGCGCCCTCGGCGAAGAAGCGGCGGAACATGTTGGGAAGCGAGAAGGCGACGAGGAAGGCCTCGGCCACAGGGCCTGCGCCCAGATAGGCGGCCATCATCATGTCGCGCGCGAAGCCTGCGAGGCGCGAGAGCATGGTCCAGGCGCCGACGGTCACGAAGCCGCGCAGGAGGCGGACGGGTTTCACGGGCTGGCCGGGCCTCTGGTCGTGGGCGTTGCAGGATGGCGTAGAGGCCGCAGGGACAAACGGCAAGGGGCTGCGCTGCCCGCGGATCAGGACGCGGCGCGGGCGGCGCCGAGTTCGATCGCCTCGCGCAGGCGGCGCTCGAGGCTGCGCTGCTTGGATTCGGAGGTGTATTTCAGGCCGAACATGTCCTTGACATAGAAGGTGTCGACCACCTGTTCGCCATAGGTCGCGATCACTGCGCTGGCGATGTAGACATGCGCCGCGGCAAGTGTGCGGGTGAGGTCGTGCAGGAGGCCGGGGCGGTCGCGGGTGTCGACCTCGATGATGGTGTAGATGTCGGAGCCTTCGTTGTCGAAGGTGACAGAGGTCGGCACACGGAAGGCCTGTTCGCGTTTCTTGAGGCGGTCGCGGTCCTTGAGCGCCTCGCGCGCGACGACCTCGCCATTGAGCGTGCGCAGGATCATGGTGCGAAGGCGGGGGATGCGCGCCTCCTCGTAGGGGTGGCCGTCGGCATCCTGGACCCAGAAGATCGCGGTGGCCCAGCCATCCTTGGAGGTATAGGTGCGCGCGTCGCGCACATTGGCCCCGGCGAGCGCGAGCGCGCCCGTCATGCGCGAGAAGAGGCCGGGATGGTCGGCCATGGCGAAACAGGCGCGGGTGGCGTCGCGGTCGGGGTCGGGGTGGATGTCGATGCGCACCTCGTCGGCGCGGATGTCGCGCAGGAGGCCTGCGAAGATCACATGCGCCGCCGTGGGCAGGCCCTGCCAGTAGGGGCCGTAATGGCGCTGCGTCTCGGTGCGCAGGTCGGCGGCGGGCCAGTCGGGCAGCGCCTCGCGCAGGGCGCGCCTGGCCTCGTCTTCGCGGGTCTCGCGGTTGATCTCTTCCATCCCCGAGGCGAGTGCGGCCTCGGTCGCGCGGTAGAGCGCGCGCAGGAGCATGGCTTTCCAGTTGTTCCAGGTGCCGGGGCCGACGCCGCGGATATCACAGACCGTGAGGAGCGTGAGAAGGTCGAGCCTTTCCTTGGTCTTCACCGCGCGGGCGAAGTCGCGCACGGTACGCGGCTCGGCCAGATCGCGCTTCTGCGCCATGTCGGACATCAGCAGGTGGTAGCGCACGAGCCATTCGACGGTCTCGGCCTCCTTGCGGGTGAGACCGAGGCGCGGGCAGAGGCGGCGGGCGATCTGGGCGCCGAGGACGGAGTGGTCCTCGGGCCGGCCCTTGCCGATGTCGTGCAGGAGGAGCGCGACGTAGAGCACGCGGCGGTTGACCCCGGCCTTGAGGATCGAGGAGGCGACGGGCAGTTCCTCGACAAGATCGCCCCGTTCGATCAGGGCGAGGGTGGAGATGCACTGGATGATGTGTTCGTCCACCGTGTAGTGGTGGTACATGTTGAACTGCATCATCGCCACGATCGGCTCGAAATCGGGGATGAAGGCGGCCAGCACGCCAAGCTCGTTCATGCGCCGGAGCGCACGTTCGGGGTTGCCGTGCTTCAGCATCAGGTCGAGGAAGATGCGGTTGGCCTCGGGGTCGGCGCGCAGGCGTGCGTCGATGAGGCGGAGGTTGGCGGCGAGGAGCCGCATCGCATCGGGATGGAGGAGCGTGCCGGTGCGCAACGCCTCTTCGAAGATGCGCAGCATGTTGAGCGGATCGGCGAAGAAGGCGCCTTCGTCGGCCACGGTGAGGCGGTTCTGCTTGATCGCATAGGGCGCGCGCGCCTTGCGCCGGCGCGGCAGGAGGCGGGTCAGCAGCGGTTCGGACTTGACGTGATTGGCCTCCTGCGCGGTCAGGAAGATGCGCGTAAGCTCGCCCACGCGGGTGGCGTGGCGGAAGTAGTCCTGCATGAACACCTCGACCGCGCGCCGCCCGGCGCGGTCGTGGTAGCCCATGCGGGCGGCGACCTCGACCTGCATGTCGAAAGTCAGCTGGTCCGTCGCGCGGCCGGTGATGAGGTGAAGGTGGCAGCGCACGGCCCAGAGGAAATCCTCGGCCCGGGCGAAGGTTGCGTATTCCTCGGCCGTGAAGACGCCGCGGGCGACGAGGTCGGAGGCTTCGCGCACGTCGTAGACATATTTGCCGATCCAGTAGAGCGATTGGAGGTCGCGCAGGCCGCCCTTGCCCTCCTTGACGTTGGGCTCGACGACATAGCGCTGACCGCCCTGCTTGCGGTGGCGTTCGGCGCGTTCTGCGAGCTTGGCCTCGATGAAGTCGGGAGCGGTCCGGGCGAAGAGCTCGGTCCTCAGACGGTCGCGCAGGGTTGCGGCGAGGTCCATGTCGCCGGCGATGGGGCGCATCTCGAGCAGCGCGGTGCGGATGGTGTGGTCCTCGCGCGCCATGCGCAGGCTGTCCTTGACGCTGCGGCTGGCATGGCCGACCTTCAGGCGCAGGTCCCACAGGATGTAGAGCATCGATTCGATCAGGCTTTCGGTCGAGGGGCCGAGTTTCCAGGGCGTCAGGAACAGCAGATCGATGTCGGAGAAGGGCGCCATCTGGCCGCGGCCGTAGCCGCCGACGGCGATGAGCGCGAGGCGTTCGCCGTCGGTTGGGTTCGGCAGAGGGTGCAGGCGGTCGCGGGCGAGCGCATAGGTCGTGGTGACGATCCCGTCATTGAGCCAGGACCAGGAGCGCGTCGCGCGTCGCGAGTCGAAGGGGGCGGCCGTGAAGGCGGCCGCGATGGCGTCGTTGCCGCGGCTGCGCGCCGCGCCGAGGATGCGCACGGCCTCGCGCCGGATCGCGCGTTCGTCGGACAGGCCGGCGATGGCGGCCTCAAGCTCGGCCGCCACGGCTGCCGCGTC
>JBILTQ010000654.1:0-11731 GCA_044371435.1 Pirellulaceae bacterium
TCAGTTGAACCGCTAGGCTGGTTTCGCCATTGATCCAGGGCAATTCGGCAGGCATCCAATTCTTCGTCACTGGCGTCGAAGCCAACGACGAAGCGGAAGGCGCTGCGAGTGAAATCGTCATCGTCGACAGCTTTCTCAGACAACCGCTTGGATATTTGGCTCGACGCATCTAGCACTAGGCGACTGTTGGCGAGCGCTAGTGCCTGTTGGGGAACAATGCTCTGTTCTCGGCGGTAACAATCTTTGACGAGCGCCTCATCGAACATGCTCAGAAACAAACTGCGCTCGTTGTTAGAGTGAAAAAAATAAAGACTGCGACGGTGTGACTCAGCCTGCTGTTGGCTTGGAATCGAAGGTCCACCCATTTTAAAGTCAATCGTGCCAGCCAGTGCAAGCATGGAATCTCGCACAAGTTGCGACTCCAATCGAATCGGTACCCGACGCCACCAATAAAGATTTTCGGGATCAGCAGAAATTGCATCGCTTCGAGAATTGGTTGACGAGCTCATTCGGTAGACAGAGGAATTCACGATTAATGAGTGGACATGCTTCATGCTCCAACTACTATCGATGAGCTCACAGGCTAGCCAATCCAAAAGTTCGGGATGCGTTGGACGCGTTCCCTTGCGACCGAAGTCGAAGACTGTCGGAACGAGTGGCTGACCCATATGTCGCGTCCAAAGATGATTGACTGCGACGCGTGCCGTCAACGGATTGCGAGGATCTGTGATCCAATTGGAAAGTGCGGTTCGTCGTCCAGTGCTGGTTGGTTTAAATTCAACCGATGGATCATCTTTTCCGGAATTGAAAAATCGAGTTGGCGTCCACGTAGCGCCTTGAAGTCGCGTGAATTTGTCAGTGGCAGTTATATCCGCATCATTGGCTTTTATTGCTTTTCCTAAAGCTTCCCGAGCCGATGTCAGCTTTTTGTCAGCGGCAGCTTTCTTGTCAGCCGGATCTTTTTTGGATTTGTCATTTGTTTCTTTCTTGCCTTTAGGAGCTTCAGTCCCGAGTTGTGTGTCGCGTTCCGCCTCGATAATTGCGCGCTGAGCGACTGCAACACTGTGACGCAATTTGGCGATGTTGGCCATTCGTTCTGCTCGGATCGCAGACTTTGTTTTGTCCTGCACAGGTGAATCTGTCGGACTCCACTCTGCCCGCATTGCCTCTGCGCGCTGCACCACGCTTTCCCATTCGGCTTGCGCCATAGCGAATGCCGCCTCTGCAACGCCTAGTTCTGCCTGTTTCATCTCCTCTGAAGCATGATCGGCTGAATCATGGGATTCAGCCGATGAGAGGTCCGTTAATGGCGTACTACGTGACGCGATCAGGTCAGCTTGTAGTTTCTTTAATTGCGATGCCGCCTGTTCCACGCTATTTCTAGCATCGGATATGTAGGCGTCGAGCACCCATGGTCTTCGTTCTGGTTGCCATGATTCAGCCGGCAACTGAATAGATTTGATTTCGAGCTCGTCAAAAGCCAATCTGGCTGGTACTCCAGGAGTGATTGTCTGGGACTTATCCGGATTTCGCTCGTCACCGCGAATATAGAGATAGGTAGGTTCCTCTAATTGACCATCAAAAACTCTCGGGATGCCGTCGTTAGCCAAATTCGCTTCCCCGGGAATGATATCCGTACGAACGTGGTACGGCTCGAAGAACGCTCGCAGCTTATAATAGTCGGTTTGCTCTAGAGGGTCGTACTTATGGTCGTGACAGCGAGCACAATTCATCGTTATGCCCAGAAAGCCTTTACTGACATGCTCGACAGTTTCTTCCATCCACTGCGGTCGGTTGAATAGCCAGTAATTCCTGGCGAGATAACCTGTTGCTCGTAGTTTGCTTAAGTCATTCGGATGTAATTCGTCGGCTGCCAACATCAGCCGCACCATTTCGTCGTACGGTGTGTCTGCATTGAGCGATTCAACGATCCAGTCTCGCCAATGCCAGATGTGCTTTTGGCTGTTCCGGAGTTGGGCGCCTAAGCCCCACCAATCACTATAGCGCCAGATATCCATCCAATGCCGCGCCCAGCGCTCGCCGTGACGTGGGTCGTCGAGCAAACGACTCGCTGTTCGCTCATACCAATCCGTTGATTCATCTGCTTCGCACGCAGCGATCTCTTCGAACGTAGGAGGAATGCCGATTATGTCGAGATGCAGTCGTCGCAAGAGAATCAAACGTGGAGCTTCCGACTGTGGAACGATTCCCAATCTCAAATGTTGTTCATGAAGAAAAGCGTCAATAGGATTGCGGATCCATGGCGTTTTCATGTCAGGTATCGCGGGTCTAGCAATCTTCTGGAAAGCCCAGTGCTTGATCGGATCCGGTTCGGGTTCTTCGGTGGCGGGAGCGACGGCACCGGCAGAGATCCAACGACGAAGGAGCTCGATTCTTTCGGCGGTGAGTGGTTCCCCTTCGTGTTCCGGCGGCATCCGGTCGGATTTGTCGGCAGCCGTCACCCGTTTTAGTAATAGGCTCGCCTTCTCATCGCCCGGTGTAATCGCATTCCCTGAGTCACCTCCACGAATTGCGAGCAGTGCCGTATCGAGTCGCAAATTGCCTTCTTGCTTCAGAGCGCCATGGCAAGCGTAGCATTGTTCACGAAAAATCGGTTTGATCTGTTTGAGATAGTCAACTTGTTCGTCTGCCGAAACATGAGAAAGGAAAAAGCAGAGACTGAGAAGAAAGTAAGCGAGTGGCGAAGCTTCACTCACTGTAGCTTTCATGATTTGTCTCGTCCGCACCATTACTTTACGATCCCAAAGTCCGTAGAGCTATTATCTGTCTTCTACATTCGTCTCTGAATCATCCTGACAACCGCGTTCTTTGGCGAAACTCAATTGCAATTCCGAATATTTATGCTGAACCAGCTCTCCACGACTATTGTACTCGCCGGAGACAGCGTATGTTTGACCTGACGTGGTTCAAGGCTCCGTTTTTGTAGGCCATCGGTATTGTAATTGTATCCCATTGTGTTGACAAATCGTGAGCGTACGAAGAACGACATGTTGCGACTTGTCACAGATGTGATTGAATGCTCAGCACCCAACCTCTGGCAGATCGCTAGTCGTGGCTGTAGTTGGCCGGAGAATGCGGGCAGAAGACTTGATTCTATTCCAACAGGCTTTGTATCCGGCGCGAGACGGCTTCGATCAACAACTCCAAACAACCGGGTGCTGTGGCTGCGATGACCTCTTGATATATTGCGTATCCATAAATGCTGGCTGGTGGAATGTAACCCGGTTGCCAGTCGTTGGTGAGCGTCGTTACAAAAACAGGTTGGCGATCAAAGCGCTGGCGCAGCGTTGTTTGAAAGATTTGATAGAGCTCGCCAGGCGCAAATACCCACACGGCATCTCCTACGATGCCCAATCGTAGCGATAACGGATAACAGCGACCTGGCACAAGGTTCTGTAAACGAGTCAATTGCCGCGTACGTTGCTCAACTTGCGCGCGACAGTCCCTTACTCGCGGTTCGTCGTTGGCTTGTCTCGCTCGAGCTTCCTCAGCCATCCAATGCTCGCGATCGGAGTCGGTCTGCTCCAGCGTTGGTAGGTCGTGCCGATAGGGGAGATCGACTACGAGCTGTTCCCATCGCCAATTGTTGCACCGATTCTTTGCATCTTCGTCCAGCAATTCATGCCGCCACGTACCTATCGAGGTTCCGGAGATGACCGGCCCACTATAGTGATAGTCGGTTCCTGAAGGTGGAAGGGTTGCCAGCGCAGAGAGTACTGCATATCCGACTTGTTTACCATTGCGGTCGGCGACTGCAGTGTCACCTACAAAACCATCGCGAGGTCCAAGATCTCCTGAGGCGCCTTGTAGAAACAGGCAGGGACACCTTTCCGACTGCTCGATCACTTCACGCATCGCTCCCACCCAATCGGGACTGATTAAAGTATTATCCCAAGCCAATGTCGTTGGATGACAGGCATAATTGACGATTGTCGCTAAATTGTTTCCGGTGTTGTCGCAGATCTTGGCAATAAGCAGTGTGTCATCGGCTGGACCCTTTGGATTGAAACCGCAGATATAGCAAACTCGTTCTTCATCAAAAAAGTCTCGGTGCGCCGCCAAGCAGCATCGTCCCGAGCCATATACCATGGTTGCATGGGTAACCCGGCTCTGCGCTTCGTGCGCCAGCTCACCCATTCGCACGGCCAAACCGTCGAGATACGGTCCCAGCAATTCGCCTCCAGGAAGGTGGCTACGAGTTCGCGACATCCAGCCAGAACCATGCGTATGCGACATCGTAACCAAAATGTTGTCGTATCCAGCATTGGTTGATGCGTGGATCGACTGACGAATGCTCTTCAGTTCCTGTGCATCGAGAATACAATGGTCCATCACTACGATGATCTGCGGAGCCGTTGTAGCTGGCGAAGTGGATTCCAGCCACAACAAGGTGGCTTCCAGAGGTCGATGGACTCCGGTCGCACGATCATGTAACGCAGCCCCCCACATGCGATGGTAGATGCCAATCGGAGGCGTGATGTCGCATCGGGCAACACCGGCTCGACAACTGGCTTGTGGAGTCTTAACGACTTTCATTTTCATCTCCAAAAAGCGTTCCGCGCGGATTCAACAGCGCCCAGCAAAGTGCATCGACGGCCATGATGCCTGCAAAGAGAAATAGAATCAAGTTCCAATTGCCGGTCTGGGCAACTAGCCAACCGGCGGTGACTGGGAATAAGGCCGCTCCCATGTTGCCAAACATGTTCATCGTGCTAAAGACTGTCGCCACATGTCGGCCACCAAAACTGATAGCCACGGTATAGCCGCTGTCGTCGACTTTGCGAGCAACCCGTGCCATGATGACATCGTGTTGGCATCTATCGAAGAATTTCGAAAGATCCATATCGACTGCATATTGGTAGCCGCGACGTATCGGACGTCGAACTTGCTTGGCTGCTCCGTGAGCAGAGCGTTTAGGTCGAAACCCGTAGCTCGGTTTCGAGAAGCTCGGATCGAAGATCGGGGTAAGGATTTGCACGATGGCTTGTTGCAGCAAACGCTCAAAAACGTTTGGAATGCCGAGCAAGCGTTTGCCGCCATCGGGTTTGTCGATGGTCACTCGTCGAACCGGTTGAGGTTGATAGAAGCCGAAGGAATGAATCACTGTTTACGTGTTGCAAACGATATAATTTGCGAGTGGAACAAAGATCGAGTCACTCGACTAGTACGGCTTCTACTCGTAAATTTTTAGAAGGTCGCCTGCATTTTTAATGAGCAAAAGGTGCTCACCGCGGGGCTCACAGCTTGGGTTGTGGGACCGTGTGGGGTGACATTCTATTCGCCGGAATTTGCCGCTGTTTGCATCTACCTGTATCTCGTTGCATCGAAAACGGGGCATTTGCTCGTAAGACATGGCTTGCCACAACTGTGGACAAAGAGTTGCGGAAGAAAGCCGAGGAAAGCTCTTTCCTATGTTTTACCGACGCCCAAGGCCGCTACGCCGACTTCCATGCCTTGCGTAAGACCTTCATTACCAATCTTTCAAAGTCCGGCGTCTCACCGAAGATGGCACAGAGTTTGGCTCGTCATTCCGACATCAATCTCACGATGAATGTCTACACCGACGTTGTGCTGGAGGACCAGGCCGTCGCAGTGGAGTTGCTGCCAGAGTTGCCGAATCTACTACCCGCGTCAACCTCGGCACCTGGCATCCTTCAACACCTTGCCAAGCGGCGTGAGCAGGCAGCGCAGAAATCAGACAGCAAGAATAAATCAGCGTAAAGACTGCTTCTTGTCGCGTCGCTGCACGCGAGATATCGGTGTAATGACCGACGTGATTTTCAAAGCTAGGGTACGCCATGCGTCAGTGTGCGTGTGGAGATCGATCGCCGATGTTGGCAAGGACGTGACTCTTTGAATAGAATCGCCTATATCTGATCGCTAGCTATCAACGACGAGTTCAGGTCAGAAGATCGCATTCGTAGAATCACGATCCAAATCGCCTCGAAAGAATTGTGTTAGTATCCTATGAAACACACCCTCACACTCCTCATCACACTGTTGCTCGCGCCGCTGGCCGCGCTGCACGCTACCGATTTCGATTTTGTCCAAGGACGACGATCGACTTGACTAGAATGGCATTCTAGAATAGTATACTAGTCGTATGAAAAACCCGTCCATTCGCCACAACCAAACTACTCGTCGCCGTCGGGATATCCTTGACGCATCGCTCCGTTGTTTTCTTCGCCATGGCATCGAAGCAACGACCATTGAACATATTCGCGAAGCATCCGGGGCTAGCTCGGGCAGCATCTATCATCACTTTGGAAGCAAACAAACCCTCGCGGTAGAACTCTACGTCGAAGGGCTCGAAGAACTCCGGTCGCTCTATCTTCAGGCGATGGCGAAGCACACATCATTGCGAACTGGGGTCCGCGCAATCCTTCGCTCCTACTTCGATTGGATCGACAAAAATCGCGATTGGGCACTGTATCTTCTTCGCGTAGCCACGGCGGATCTTTCCGCGGATCAGGCCGTCGTCATCGACGAAATCAACCGACGTACAAGCGAGGACCTGGCTGGTTGGTTGCGGCCGTTTCGCGAGCGTGGCGAGATTGCGGCGATGCCCGATGAGCTTTATGCATCGATCGTATTCGGCATGAGCTCGCATTTCGTTCGGCATTGGTTGGTCGGACGACTAAAGCTAGACCTTGCAACGGCATTTAAGCACCTATCGGACGCCGTATTTGCGGGGCTAACGGGAGCTGGAAGCGTTCGGCAAACCGCCGCCCGCAAAAGCGTGACACGAGCTCGTAGGATCGATCCACAACGACGGGCAAAAAAAATATGACGAGTCGACACACCAAAGCAGTGGAAAATCAAAGCAAAATCGATATGGATTTATCAACGCGAATCAATCGGCGCACTTTCGTACGTCAGGCCGCCACTGGCATCTCGTTGTCGCTGCCGATGATTCTTTCACCGGCTACTCGAAAGATATTGGCCGCGCCGGCCCCGAGCGATCGCGTCAACATCGGCGTGATTGGGGTCGGTGACTTTGGTCGTCGACAGCACCTTGGCAAGCTGTTACTCCCTAATCCACGAGTTCAAGTGGCTGCGGTTTGTGATGTCGATCAGTTCCATCGCGAACAAGCGGCGATCGACGTTTTGACTCATTCGAAGCGACGAGTGTCGCTGTATAAGGATTTTCGTAATCTGCTGGATCGCAAGGACATTGACGCCGTCGTGATCGCGACTCCCGACCATTGGCACGCTCTCATCGCACTTGCCGCGATCGAGGCTGGCAAAGATGTCTATTGCGAGAAACCGTTGACATGGTCGATCGATGAGGGCAAGGCGTTGGTCGCGGCCGCGCGTCGTTATGGAACTGTATTTCAAACCGGGAGCCAGCAACGATCGGACCAATACTATTTTCGCCAAGCCCGTGACTTGGTGCACCGCGGGGCGATCGGAGACTTACAACGGATCGTGACCCACCTGGGGGCGGGATCTAGCCGGGGAACGATTGTTGCGCCGCAAACACCTCCGGCTAATCTGGATTGGAATTTTTGGTTGGGACCAGCCCCTTATGTAGATTACACTCCCGAGCGATGCCACTACAGCTTTCGCCGTTTTGCAGATTATTCCGGCGGCAGGCTCACCGACCACGGCGCTCATCAACACGACATTGTGCAATGGATCATCGGCGCCGACGGATCGGGCCCAACTCATGTCGAGGGAACTGGCACTTTCGAGGAGAACGGTCTCTATGACACGCTGTGGAAGTTTGAGGTCAAGTTCGTTTACGGAGCGCACGGTAACGTTGAATTGACGACCACATCTGACCCGTCGCCACACGGCGGAGTCATCGAAATCTTTGGTAGCCGCGGACACATTTCCGTTTCGCGACAACGGATCCGCGCGGATGATTCGAGCATCCTGCAAGGCCCGACGGGACCTGAGGAGTACACGTCGCGACTGCACGAGAGCTACGTCGGTCATTACACGAATTGGCTCGACTGTATCCAATCGCGTCAGCGCCCTGTCTGCGATGTCGAAATGGGGCACCGGGGAGCGACGATTTCTCATTTGGCCAACATTGCTGCCCGTTTACAACGTCCGTTGCGGTGGGATCCCGTCCAAGAAAAATTTCCCGATGACGATCCAGCCAATCGTCTTTTGGGACGAGCCATGCGCGGAACGTGGTCGTTGTAATACGCTTGTGTCTGAGCCAGGAAAGATAATTTTTCGGAGTCGCTGATGACCGATGTGAAACAACTTTTGACGCAAATGGGTTCGGTCGACATGGCGATGAAGTATCGCGCTCATCGCGAGCTCGCTCGTTTAATCGATCGCGAGACCCGTCCCGATCACAGCGAGGAACGCGAGCAATTGGCTACGGAGTTGGCCATGGAATTGGCAGCTACGGTAACTTCCAAGGCACCCCCTACCAATGTTCCGGACAACATAGACACGGTTCAGGTCCCTAAGCACCGTATCGCTGTTCGACGATTGATTTGCACTTTCTTGCAACAGATAGCGTCCGACAAGCAGGTACCGATGATTGCGCCGCTACTTAACGAGATCGAGATTCGCGATGAAGTTCGAGGCGTATTGCAACGCATTGGAACAACGGCTGCTGCGCATGAGCTTGTCGGCGCAACCAAGCAGCTTGGTAGCGAGTTTCGAATCGGCGTGGCGAATGCGATCGGTGCCATAGGCTCCATATCTACGGGCGAGTCCTTCGACGCGTTGTCCGAATTGGCTATGGACCCGGACACCGAGGTTCGTATGGCTGCTCAACGGGCGCTCAAGAGAATTCGTGTACCGCATGAATGATCAAATTTTAACATCCGTTCATGCCGCGTTCGTCGTTGGGATGATTCCAGCCTGCGCGGCCGAACCGACCCCGGCTTTTCTACGTGACGTTCAGTTGGCTTACGGATGTGCATGGAAAGGTGATTATGTCTGAAATCGAATTGCCGCATTCTGAAACGCCTGTGTCCTTGAAACCCACACCGACTCTCACCACGGTGCTGACACGCCGAAGTTTCCTCACCAGCTCCGCTGTTGCGCTCAGTGGAAGCTTGGCCGCGCCGCTGACGCGAGCACAGATCGCACCAGCGAAGCGCGAGTCTTCCGGCTCACATGAGGTGATGCGCGAGCTGTATCACAGTCTCAGCACGGAACAGCGGAAGGCGGTGTGCTTTGACTGGGACTACCGTGTGGACATCCAATACAACCGCAAGCCGCTCTACTTCGCCGATCCGAAGGGCGTGCTGCTGCGGGCACACATGGCGAATGCCTGGAAGATCACGCCGCAGCTTCTCGCGAGCGATTTTTATTCGGACGCGCAGCGGGCACTGGTGCTGGACGTGATGAAGACGGTGCTCGCTCCTGGCTGGACGGAGAAGCTGCAAAAGCAGGCCGAGGACGACTACGGTGGCAGCTGGGGCGAGGATCAGGCCATCGCGTTCTTCGGAGCGCCGGACGAGGAGCACTTCCAGTGTCTGGTGACCGGCTTTCACCTCACCCTGCGCGCGGGCAGCGGGCACGACACGTCTTCGGCCTTCGGCGGCGGCCTCGCGCACGGGCATCAACCTTCGGGTTTTTTTGAAAAGACCGGGCATCCCGACAACATCTGGTGGTATCAATCCAAGCTAGCCAATGCGGTGTATGCTCTGCTGGATGAAAAGCAGCGCAGCCGGGCTCGGGTAAAGGACCAGGTGCCTTGTGGCGTCACCGATCCGGTGGTGATGGCGGACCTCGACCAGCAACTACGCCACCCGACGCCGAAGGAGATCGCGCGAGTGGATGCGTTGCTGCGCAAGACGCTCGACCGCACCACGGTGCGTCCTGGCATCGAGCGCGACGACCGACGTGAGGCGGAAATCCGCTTCCGGGGGCCGAAGGGGCCGTTTCCGGGACTGCCGATCGCGGAAATGGGCCGCGAACAGCGCGAAGCCATCGATCAAATGCTCGCCGGGTTCTTGGAGCCGTATCGTGAGGAGTATCGCAGCCAGGTAATGCGCTGTCTCAAGAAGCAAGGCGGCATCGAGGCCTGCAGCATCGCCTACTACGAGCAGTTCGACATGGGAGCGGATGGCGAATGGGATGTGTGGCGCGTCGAGGGACCGGCCTTCGTGTGGTTCTTCCGCGGTGCTCCGCATGTGCATCTCTGGATCCACATCGCCGATGATCCAACAGCACCCATCAGCTCCTACTTCGGATGAAAAGAACGATGTCTTCCGAAGAAACACAGATGAACAGGCTTCGACAGATTTTAGGACATTCGGCTGATCCGATTCGGCTGGCGAAATTCATGGCGCTGCTCGCCGCGTTCGCTGCTGGTTCGTTCATCACGCACGCTGTGGAGCCCGGGCCGGATTTTACTCGAGAAGTGCGGCCGATTCTTTCGCAGCACTGTTTCACTTGCCACGGGCCGGACGACAAAAGCCGAAAGGCGGGACTGCGTCTGGATGTGCGTGACGCGGCGTTGAAGGGCGGTGATTCGGATGGGGAGGCCATCGTGCCGGGCAAGCCGGACGCGAGTGCGTTGCTGGCCCGCGTGCTGTCGCATGACGCGGACGAGGTGATGCCGCCGCCGACTGAAAAGAAACCGCTGTCGCCGACGCAAATCGATACCTTGCGGCGCTGGATTGCCTCCGGCGCGGACTACGCCAAACACTGGGCCTTTGAGCCACCGGTGAAGGCCCCCGTGCCAGCGGGCACGCATCCGGTCGATGCGCTGGTGCGCGCGAAGTTGCTCGAGGAAAAGCTGTCCCCCGCGCCGCAGGCGGAAAGCGCGGTGCTCGCGCGGCGCTTGTATCTCGATGTCATCGGCCTGCCACCATCACCCAAGGAGATAGCCGAGTTTGAAAAGGCAAACGCCGCCGACTCGAAGGCGGCAATAAGCGAGCTGGTCGAGCGGCTTCTGAAAAACGAGCGCCACGGAGAGAAGTGGGCGCGGCATTGGCTCGATGTGGCGCGCTATTCCGACAGCAACGGCTACGAACGCGACTATCCGCGCGAGCAGTGGGCCTGGCGCGACTGGGTGGTGTGCGCGCTTAACGAGGACATGCCGTATGACCGTTTCGTCATCGAGCAAATCGCCGGCGACCTGCTGCCCAATCACACCCAGGCGCAGATGGTGGCTACCGGGCTCCTACGCAACAGCATGACCAACGAGGAGGGTGCCATCATCCCGGAGCAGTTTCGCATGGAGGAAATGTTCGATCGCATGGATTGCGTGGGCAAGGCGGTGCTTGGGCTGACCATCCAGTGCGCGCAGTGTCATAGCCACAAGTTCGACCCCGTCTCGCACGATGAGTATTTCGGCATGTTCGCTTTTCTGAACAACACCTTCGAGGCGCGTTCGCCGGTCTTCGAGGCCGAGCAGCAGGAAGAAATCGCCGCCATCCAGGATGGCATCCGCGCGACGGAGGAACGGCTGCGCGCCGCGCGCCCGAAGTGGCGGGAGGAACTGCGTGCATGGAGCGATGAAGTGCTGAAACTACAACCCGTCTGGACGCCGCTCGACGCGGAGGAACTGGACTCCAGCGACGGCATGACGCATCCGACCAAGGAGCCGGGCAGCTCCATCCTCACGCAGGGTCCGATGAACACCGGTGCGTATACCATCATCGTCGCCGAACCGGAGTTGACGGGTGTCACTGGACTTCGTTTGGAGGCGTTGCCGCATCGCGACCTGCACTTTGGCGGTCCGGGGCGCGGCGCGCACGGCACCTGGGCCGTGTCCGATTTGAAGGTC
>JBILTQ010000493.1:0-3503 GCA_044371435.1 Pirellulaceae bacterium
GATGGCTTCCATGATCAGATCCAGAGCCTCTTGATTGCTGCCCAAATCCGGAGCAAAACCACCCTCGTCGCCCACCGCCGTGTTCAGCTTTTTCTCGTTGAGGACCTTTTTCAGGTGGTGAAAGATTTCGGTGCCGGCCCGCAACGCGTCGCTGAAACATTCAAACCCCAGCGGCATCACCATGAATTCTTGGACATCGACCGAATTATCCGCATGCTGGCCACCGTTGACGATATTCATCATCGGCGCCGGGAGGATATGAGCCCCCGCCCCACCCAGGTAGCGATAGAGCGGTTGGTTGGTCGAAATGGCCGCGGCTTTGGCTACCGCCAGCGACACTCCCAACAAAGCGTTCGCCCCTAAATTTTTCTTGTTTGGCGAACCGTCGAGATCGATCAAGGTCCGATCGACCCCGCGCTGGTCCAGCGCGTTCATACCGATCAAGGTTTCGCGGATCTGGTTGTTGACGTTTTCGACAGCTTGCGTCACCCCTTTCCCCATGAAAACACCCTTGTCGCCATCGCGTAATTCCCAGGCCTCGTGGGCACCGGTACTGGCCCCACTGGGGACCGCGGCGCGGCCCATCGCACCATCGACGAGGGTGACTTCGACTTCCACCGTGGGGTTTCCTCGAGAATCGAGGATTTGACGACCATGTATGTTTTCGATCAAGCTCATTGGAATTACCTTCACATGCAGGAACAATCGCGAAAAGTCCACGCATTGTGTACGATTTCGCCTCCATCGGATAGGCTGGTTGCTTCTCCGGACGGCGGCTTTTGCGAAGCCGAGGCCCTTCCTTTTCACTAAACCCTCCAGGATCCACATGTTCACCGGACTCGTCGAAGGCATGGCCGCGCTCGCGGCAATCACCCGCGTGGGTTCAGGCATGCGTTTGGAATTCCTGCTGGGCCAACTCGCCGAAGGCTTACGGATGGGGGACAGTGTGGCCATCAACGGCTGTTGCCTGACCGTCATCGACCTCCAAGGCGATCGGATCGCTTTCGAGGCTGGTGAAGAAACCCTCTCCAAGACTGGGCTGGGCAGGTTGGCGGTCGGAGACCAGGTCAACATCGAGCGGTCGCTGAAGGTGGGGGACCGCTTGGGCGGGCATTTCGTGACCGGTCATGTGGATGGCCAAGGCCGTCTGGCCCGTCGCCGCGACGATGGCCCTTGGGCATTCTATTACTTTGAAGCCCCAAGGCCGCTGCTCCCGCAATTGGCAGCCAAGGGTTCGATCACCATCGACGGGGTAAGCCTGACGGTAGTCGATGTCGATGAGCGAGGCTTCAGCGTGGCCTTGATCCCGCACACCCTGGCCGTCACCACGCTCGGGCGGTTGGTCGAGGGGGATTCGGTCAACCTGGAAACCGATATCCTCGCCAAGTATGTCCAGCGCCTGCAAACCTCCCTTGGGTGCGCCCATGTCTGAACGTCAAACCCTGTCGTATTTGACCCGTCGCTTCGAACAAGCCGGCTTGGAACCGAAGACCAAGTATGGTCAGAATTTCCTGGTCGACCTGAACCTGCTGGACCTGCTGCAGTCCACCGCCCGCCTCGATCACCATGACGTGGTGCTCGAGATCGGAACCGGGATGGGTTCGCTGACGACCCGCATGGCTCCGAAGGCGGCCTGGGTGATCACGGTCGAGATCGATACGCAACTCCAGCAATTGGCCCGCCAGGAACTCCAGACCCACCCCAACGTTACCATGCTTCAAGGCGATTGCCTGCGAAACAAGAACCACCTGCGAGAGGATATCCTCGATGAGGTTCGACGGCATCTGGTCGGACACCCCGAGCGTCGGTTCAAGCTGGTAGCAAATCTTCCCTACAACGTGGCCACCCCGATCGTTTCCAACCTGCTGGCTTGCCAGCCTTTACCCGACCGGATGGTAGTCACGATCCAGAAGGAATTGGCCGATCGCATCGTGGCGCGGCCCAGCACCAAAGACTACAGCGCCTTGAGTATCTGGATTCAAAGTCAATGCGACTGCCGTATCGTCCGATACATGCCGCCATCGGTGTTTTGGCCCCGTCCCAAAGTCGACTCGGCGATTATCGAGCTGATCCCCAACCCCCAACTGCGTTCGCGGATCGTCGACCTCGACTTTTTCCATCAAAAAGTTCGGGCACTCTTCTTCCATCGCCGCAAGTTCCTGAGAAGCCAACTGGCGATCGCCTTCCAGGAGGAGTTGGACAAATCCCAGATCGATCTCCTGCTGGACGAACAACTGCTGGAACCTCAGGCCCGGGCCGAGCAACTGAGCGTCGAGCAAATCCTGAAGCTGATCGAAGCCGCACGGCAGCGGGGACACTCGGCCTGAACGCCTCGGACGGAGACTCCCTCCAGCCAACTTCCGATCGGGAGCCCAAGCTAGCGCTGCAGGCTCGCTTCCAGGACTACTGCCGAGGCATTATCGCGGGCGTTGCCTTCGACAGCCGCCAGCACCAATCGATCGGCGGCCGGCAAGGCCGACCAGCGACCTTGCGGGCTCCGCACCATCTCCTCGATCCCGCGATCCCACAACCCCTCGTTGACACCGTCGGTGCACAGCACGAAACGATCGCCGGCCGATAGCGGCACCGAACCGAATTGGGGATTCAAATAGCGATGCCCCGCCCCGAGGCATTGCGACAACACCGAACGCCGAGGATGCTCCCGCGCTTCACGTTCGTTGATTTTGCCTTGACGCCGCAGCCAACCGACATGCGTGTGGTCGTCGGTCAACTGACGGATGCCACCCTCCGGCGGCAGATGGTAGAGGCGTGAATCGCCGATATGGGCGAAATACAGCCGATCCATCCTCAGCCAAACCAGGGTCAGGGTCGCCCCCATCTCGATGCATTGACGGTCATACTTGCCCAGCGACAGCAACTCCTGATGGATGCTTTCGAAGAGCTCCTTGAGCACCTGATCGCAATACGGTTGGGCCGCCCGTGGCAGGATCTTGAAATGCCTGGGTAACTGCACAGTGATTTTCTGGGTGGCGATCTTGCTGGCGAATTCCCCAGAGTTTTGCCCTCCCATCCCATCGCTGACGGCAAAGATAAACTCGCTGGAACCAACCGGCGTCATCCCGATACGCCCCAGGTAGGAGACGCCGCTCTGGTCGAGCATGGCGATCAGGAAGTTATCCTCATTATTGCTGCGGAAGCGACCGCAATCGGTCATCCCGGACCAGCCTAGATTTAGCGTTGGCGTGGCCGCCTGAGGCAACTCCAACGAGCTTACCGCCGACTCGGGATCGAGGATGACCGAGAACTCGAAATCGATGATACAGAAACGTCCATCGGCCGGCCGGTAGGTGACGTTTCGCAAAAACGGATCGTCATGCCGGACTCCATAGCTTTCCAGCTCGGCAAACAACTCGTGGAGCTTGGCGTCACCGATCTGCTCTACCCGCGCTCCACAATTGGTGGTGACCAGCTCCAAACGCTCGGGATACTCCGCGAGGACTTGCGGCACAAAGGGACATTGCCGGGCTTCGAGGTACTTGAGG
>JBILTQ010000494.1:0-3502 GCA_044371435.1 Pirellulaceae bacterium
ACTGCTGGCCATCAAAGGGCCGCGTTGGGTCGAAGAACGCGGTGAAGCTCGGCATCGCGGCCTGCTCAAGCAGGTCGAGCTCCGCAAACTCGACAGTTATCGGATGCCGGATACCGAATCGGATAGCGTCATCCTGCAACTGCGTCGTCCTCGGCCGGGCGAGCCTGTTTTGGAATGACCGCGGATGCCGATGCCTACCGCTGAATCTGATGACCGCCCGGCACAACCGGCCGCAACCATCGCTCATCGCCTTCGCGTTGTCCTCGAACATTTGGCTCAAGCGCCGGCGTTTTCCGATA
Source organism: Pirellulaceae bacterium (assembly GCA_044371435.1). Lineage (GTDB taxonomy): Bacteria > Planctomycetota > Planctomycetia > Pirellulales > Pirellulaceae > JAIYDQ01. The sequence goes on from JBILTQ010000494.1 coordinate 300, forward strand.
TCGCCCGGGCCATGGAGCAACGTCGCCGCATCCTCATCGATGGCGTTTGGCCGGCCGCGACTGCGGTCGTGACGGCTGCCTTGGAGCAGCGATTGTCCGTGCCACTGTTAGTGATCGTAGCGCTCCCCGCCGAGCTTGATAGCCTCGTTCCTGACTTGGAATTCCTGCTGGGACGGTCGGTCGATATATTCCCTCAAGCCAGCGAAGACATGGAGCTCGAGTCGCTGCTGCAGCAGGAAGCGGTGCAGCGTCTCCAGGTACTCGGGCGGCTGGAAGCCTACCACGCCAGATCGGCCGGAGCTTCCGATAGCCAGCCCGCGGCGGCGGGTTCTTCGTCCGCGCCGCCGATCGTCATCACCACCTTGCCCGCTTTGCTCCATCCGGTCCCCAGCCCGGCGGCCATCCGTAGCTCGCGGCGAGTCTTGGCGGTTGGACAGACGCAAGCGATTGCCGAGTTGCGTCGATGGCTGATCGAGGGTGGCTACCATTCTACGACCAGTGTTCAACTGCCCGGGGAATTTACCTTTCGCGGCGGTATCCTCGACATCTTTCCCCCCGATGCGGTGGAGCCGATTCGGATCGAATGGTTCGATGAGGAGATTGAATCGATCCGGCAGTTCGATGCCATCACCCAGAAATCTATCTCCCGTCTCGATTCTATCGCTTTGCCGCTGGCCAAGGAAGATGACTCCCAGAACGGCACCTTGCTCGATTACCTCGACGGGCGGGCGACGATCATCCTGGCCGAGCCGCTGGCCATCGAGCATCACGCGCGTTTGTTTCTCGAGCGGATCCCCTTTCCGGAGCGGTTCACCAGTATCGATAGCATCGAAGAACGACTGCGTTCCTTCGCGAATGTCCTTTGCATGCAGGTAGCCGACACGTCACTATCCGAGACCTCCGTCCGACTGCCGCTGGGCAATGTCGAGCGGATCAGCAGTGAACTCGAGCAACTCTCGACGACGCTCGATCAGGCCGTCGGTGAGCATCGTCAAGCCACGGTCCTTTGCTGGAATGTCGGCGAGCTCAACCGGATGCAGGAACTCTTGGCTAGCAGCCAAGCCCTGGCTAATGGTCGAGCCCAGCTAGCTATCGGCAATATGGCCTCGGGATTCGAGATCCTGCCGGATGGTCCGCTGGTGTTGGCTGTCAACCAAATGCTCAAGCGGCATGCGATGAGGCGTGCGACCCGCAAGATTTCTTCGCGGGCTATCGACAGTTTCATGGATCTTCGGGCGGGAGACCTGATTGTCCACCTGGCCCACGGGATCGGTATCTATCGTGGGCTGCAACTGGTCGAAAAACATGGGCAACGCATCGAACATCTCGAGCTGGAATTTGCCGAAGGGACCAAACTCTTTGTCCCCAGCAGCAAGATCGACTTGATCCAGCGATACATCGGTGGCACCAAGAGTCAACCCAAGCTGGCCAAGATCGGCGGTCAGGCTTGGGTCCGCCAGAAGAAAGCCGCGGAGGAGGCCGTGACCGACATGGCGGCCGAGTTGCTGGAGATGCAAGCCACGCGCCGTTCCCATGCCGGCATCGCCTTCACCAAGGACACCGTCTGGCAAACCCAATTCGATACCTCGTTCCCTTACGAAGAAACTACGGACCAACTGTCAGCGATCGATGCGACCAAAGCCGACATGACCCAGTCTCGTCCGATGGATCGCCTGATCTGCGGTGATGTGGGCTTCGGAAAAACGGAGGTAGCGATGCGGGCCGCCTTCAAGGCGGTCGACAGCGGGTATCAGGTCGCGGTGCTGGTTCCCACCACCGTTTTGGCGGAACAGCACTACAAGACATTTCGCGAACGGATGGCCGAGTTTCCGTTTGACGTCGCCAAGCTGAGTCGGTTTTCGACGACTGGCCAGCAGAAGGAGACGCTGGAACGGTTGGCCAAAGGTCAGATCGATATCGTGATCGGCACCCATCGCTTGGCCTCGGCCGATGTCGATTTCTTCAATCTCGGGTTGGTGATCATCGATGAAGAGCAACGTTTCGGTGTTTCGGTCAAGGAACGGCTGAAGCAACAGCGCCCCAACGTGGATGTCTTGACCCTCTCCGCGACCCCGATTCCGCGTACCCTGCACATGTCCCTAGTGGGTGTTCGCGATATCTCCAACCTGGAGACCCCCCCCGCCGAAAGGGTGGCGATCGAAACCAAGGTGGTCCGTTTTGACGACAAGTTGATCCGGCATGCGATCCTTCGCGAACTGAACCGCGGCGGCCAGACCTATTTCGTCCACAATCGCATCCAGGATATCGGGGTGATCGCCGGCCGCCTGCAGCGGATCGTCCCCGAAGCCCGACTCATCATCGGTCACGGGCAAATGCCGGAACATCAACTAGAACAGGTGATGGTGGACTTCATCGAGCATCGCTACGACATCTTGCTGTCGACCACCATCATCGAAAGCGGCTTGGATATCCCCAATGCCAACACGATTTTCGTGGATGATGCGGACCGTTACGGACTGGCGGAATTACATCAACTCCGCGGCCGGGTCGGGCGTTACAAGCATCAAGCCTACTGCTACCTGCTCGTCGATCGCCACAAGCATCTCAACCCCGATGCTTCGCGGCGGATGCATGCCATCGAGGAATATTCGCATATCGGCGCCGGCTTCGGGATCGCCATGCGTGATCTCGAGATCCGCGGAGCCGGCAACCTCCTGGGGACCCAGCAAAGCGGGCATATCGCGGCCGTCGGTTACGAATTGTATTGCCAACTCCTCGAGACTGCCGTGCGTAAACTCAAGCGGCAAGCCCCCAAACTGTCGATCGATGTCGAGGTCCATCTGCCGTTGGAAGCCTACCTCCCCTCGGAGTATGTCCCTGAAATCCGGCATAAGATCGATCTCTATCGGCGATTGAGCCGTATCGACGATGTCCGGAAACTGGAGGATCTGCGGCAGGAAGTCGAGGATCGATTCGGTCCCTTGCCGCCGGTGGTCGTCCGGCTGTTGGAAATCGCCGAGCTGCGGATCGATGCGACCCTGTGGTCGGTAAAAAGTATCGGGATCGAAGAACACTTCCTGGTTTTTGTCTATGGTGACCGGCGGCGGATCGAGCAACTAGCCCGCCGCCATGCCGGCCGGCTACAAGTGCTCGAACAACAGAAAGCCTATTGGTCGCTGGCTGATGAGACCCGTTCGCCGCTGGAGATCGCTCGCTTCATCTTTCAGCCCCACTCTAGCGGT
>JBILTQ010000495.1:0-3494 GCA_044371435.1 Pirellulaceae bacterium
TCCTGGGCAACTTCGAAGAGCGGATCGTTGAGGTTGAGTTTGGCCAGCAGCGTATCGCAGGCCGCTTTGATGATTTTGGCTCGAGGATCATAGTTCTTGTAGACCCGGTGGCCGAAACCCATCAGTCGGAAATTGCTGGACTTGTCTTTGGCCATATCCACGTACTTCTTCACGTTGCCGCCGTCATCGGCGATCTTTCGCAACATGTTAACACACGCTTCATTCGCCCCGCCGTGCAGCGGGCCCCACAGGGCGCAGATGCCAGCAGAAATCGAGGCGAACAGGTTGGCATTCGAGGAGCCAACCATCCGAACCGTGGACGTGCTACAATTCTGCTCATGATCGGCATGCACAATCAGCAGCAGGTTTAAGGCGCGCACGAAATCCGGATCGGCTTGATATTTCTCGGTCGGTACCGCAAACATCATGTTCAGAAAATTCTCGCAGTAATCGAGACTGTTTTGCGGATAGATGAATGGCTGGCCGAAGGATTTCTTGTAACTGTAGGCGGCGATGGTCGGCAGTTTGGCTAACAGCCGGTGGATGGAAACGGTGACCTGCTGCGGATCGTGCGGGTTGAGGGAATCCTGGTAGAAGGTCGAGAGGGCTCCGACCACCGAGGAGAGGATCGCCATCGGATGAGCATCCCTGGGGAACCCGTTGTAAAACTTGCGCATATCCTCATGCAGCAGCGTATGCTTTCGGATGGAATCGCGGAATTGCTGCAGTTGTTCGCGAGTCGGCAACTCCCCGTAAATCAACAAGTACGAGGTCTCCACGAAATCGCAATGCTCTGCCAGGACCTCGATCGGGTAGCCGCGATACCGAAGGATTCCCCGGTCGCCATCGAGGTACGTGATGCTGCTGGTGGTGGAACCGGTGTTGGCGAAGCCTTCGTCCATCGTGATATGGCCAGTGTTCCTCAGCAACTGGCTGATATCGATGGCTCGCTCATTCTCCGTGCCGATGTAGACCGGCATCTCGATAGTCTTCTCGCCCACGCTTAGCTTGGCGGGTTGCGTTTCCGTTCGAAATGAGCCAGAAGATTTGGTCATAGGGTGAATCCGACAGGGGCTGCAGGAGGTATCGCGATCGATCGGTGGACGGCGAAGGGAGTTTGCGAGAGGATGCAAGAAGTTTAACGCTCCCGCCCTCCTTCGACAATTGGAGAGGGATCGACCCCGCCGTGCTGCGGAAGCATCCAGCGGAATTATCGCTCGGATCGCTCACCTCGTCATCAACCCCAGGAACGTTCTAAGCCCTGAGGCAGAACAGGGCCGGAAGCGGCTAAACCTTGACTGCCAGGAGTTGACGGCCAATTTCCAACATCCGAGCAGCATCGATGAAATGATGGTTGGCGGCAAAGAGTTCCTGGATGGAGGCCTTGTGGATCTTCATCTTCAAGCCGCCGACCCCCAAAGCCCCATACTCCAGCCGACCATGACGTTCGACGGCATGGTCGGCGACGTGGATCCCAGCGATACCCGCCGGAGGCACAGCGTTCAGATCGACGGCCACCTGCAGGTTCTCGGCTAAAGCCAATTGAGCCGAACTCAACAGCTCGACGCCAGCGGCACCACAACCAAAGGCGACATGGACCTCCGCGAGCACCGCCTCCAGCGAGCCGGGCTGGTCGGCCCCAACTGCCCGGACGTGGGTCGAGGCGTAGCCTTTGGCCACCAAATTCTGGCAGACCTCCTCGGAACGTCGCAGCTGTCGGCTGGACAGCACGATGCGCCCGCCGAGATCGAGGACCAGCCGCGCCACCGTCTGGCCGACAGCCCCCGTTCCCGCCAGGACCAGGGTGGTGATGGCGGAGAAATCAACGTGGCGTTCGGCCGACAAGACTGCAGCGGCGGCGGTGGAATTGCAGCCACTTGAATCCTGCATGATCGAGACCCGAAACGGATCGAAACATGCCAACCGGGCCGCCTCGGCCACCGCCACTCCCGACTCGACGTTCGAACCACCGACAAAAATCGCGGTGCAATGAAGATCCTTGGGGCCACGCGTGAACATGGCTCCATGAACCAAAGCGCGGACAGCTGGTGGTTGCACCCCCGCGTACTGGAACAGATGATCCACCCCCGCATCCACGGCGACGACACCGTCGAAGACACTGGGATGCGGGTCGGTATCCAACTGTATCAGGATCTTTGGCTTGCTCAAAATAGTCGGTATCGCCCAAGCTCGAGAAACCTGGAACGCCCAACGGTTCCAGAAACCTTTGGCTTAGAAGCCTTTGAAGGGGTGCGACGAGTTGTCCTTCTTGGCGATCATCTCGTCGACCGACGGTTTCTTGCCCATGGCATTGACGATCGCCTGCTTGGTGGCGGCGTAGTTGTAGTCGTAGATTTTCTTGTTGTCGTCGGCTGCCGGATGAATAAAGACGCCGCAAACAACCACCCAATTTTCGGCTTGATCTTTCGGGATGATCCCCTCGGCGACACTGTCGGCCACCGCCTTGGCGACCGCGAACTGAGCAGGACCAAACATCTGGACCGCTTGCTTCATTCCCTTGATCGTGACCTTGGTGATCGTTACCGTCGCCGGCTTGACCAGCAGGTTCGGTTCGAGCACGGCCAACAGGTTGGTGTGACCTTCGCTCTGCGTTGACAATGCGTGAGCGAAGGCGGCTCCGACCGGCCCTTCCTTGCTGCCGATCATCAAATCGACGTGAGCAATCTCATTACCTTCACCTGCCAAAGCCTCACCGATATACATGGACATGACCAAACGCTCCCAAAACCTGTGTGGACAAAAAGCGAACTGACTTTCGGATGTATTGTTTTGTAAATTCCGAGCTGGAGAGCGTAGCAAAGTGATGCATTCTTGCAACGGCCCGCGGTTGCGAAATAGCAGCATTTCCCCGAAATCGACGCTCGGTGGGGGCGGTTTATCCAGCCTTGGCCATGGTTCCGGCTGACGAATTCGCTGGAATTTTGAACGCCCCTGAGTTAGACTCGGAGGGAGAGGCGCGAGCTTGTAGATTTTGGAACGCTATTTGCGTATCTGAAGACTGGTCCGGTCGATGCGTCGATCGTGATAGACGTTGCGCCTTTCATGATAAGGGTTGCGTCCCCGTTCCTTTTTCGCTCGACTTTTAGAGGTTGTGTCCCATGCGACTCCCCACGTGTCCCTCGGTGTTCGTCGCGGTTGTCTTGGCATTGGTTTCGCAAGCACCTTCGATGGTGAAGGCCGAGCAGGAGCAGGATGTAGAGTTTTTCCGTGCGATCGCCGATGGGCAACTCGCGGTCGATTACGTGGCTAAGGATGCTACCCAAGCCAACCTTATCTTTCACAACCAAACGCAAGCGCCGTTGCGGATCAAGATGCCGGAGACCTTTGGCGCCGTCCCGGTGCTCGGTCAGGGCATGATGGGTGGGATGGGAGGCGGTGGCATGGGGGGCGGTGGCATGGGGGGCGGCGGCATGGGGGGCGGTGGTGGTGCTCAGGGGATGGGCGGAGGGATGGGTGATATGGGTGGGGGAGAT
>JBILTQ010000224.1:0-8778 GCA_044371435.1 Pirellulaceae bacterium
GGGTGGCCGCCGTTTTCGATCGCACCGATACCCTGGGTTCAGTTTGGCTGGGCTTAACGGTTGGGTGCGCCAAGTGCCACACGCACAAGTACGATCCGATCCCGCATGCCGATTACTATCGGCTCTTTGCCTTCTTCAATGAAGCTGATGAACAATTGGAGAAACTCCCCATCGCCGTCGAAAACGAACCGGCATTGCTCAAAGAGTTGCTGCCGCTGCAGCAGGCCTTGCAACGACGCTATCGCGAGCTTGCCGACGACGAGAAGCGATGGGAAGAGGAACAACGCGCTCAGCTGGAAGGGGACCGGAAACTACCGTTGGTCGTCAACGATCCTCACCTCGACCTCCTGGTCACTTCCCAGGCCGGGCTCGTGTGCGAAAAGCTCGAGGATGGCTCGCTACGGGTGAAGGCAGGCGATGGCCCCTCGGCGACGGAAGCTTCGAGCCCTGCAGGTGAGGCGAAGGCAGACAGTATTCCCGCGACCGATACCTACACGGTGACCTTGCGCGGCTTGCCGGAGAGATTTACCGGCTTACGCTTGGAGACGATTCCCGACGAACGCTTGAGCCGAGGCGGGGCGGGCTACGCGAAAGGCGGAAATTTTGTGCTGACGCACTTGTCCGCCGCTATCGTCGATGCCGATGGTCAGATCCTGCGGAGGCTCGAGTTGCAGCGGGCGGAGGCGGATTTCGAGCAAACCGGCTTCAAAGCCTCCGACGTCCTCAGTCGGAAGCCCAACAGCAAGAAGGGATGGGCCGTGTCGCCCAAGCTCAAGGAAGCTCATTGGTTGCAGGTCCGGACACTGCGTCCGGAAAGCCTGCGGCCCGGCGAACAGCTTCGACTCACGATCGAGCAAAGCTATGGCGGGCAGCATCTTCTCGGCCGGTTTCGCTTCCGCGTCCTCACCGGCGACGAAGCGGAACTTCATCTCCCCGCCAACATCATTACGGCCCTCAGGATGTATCCTGAGAAACGCACCAATGAGACCCGCGATGCCCTCTTCGATCACTTTGTCCAGCAGGACCCGCAAGTCCAGGAATGGCAGCGTCAAATCGAGGATGTCCTGGCGCGGTATCAGGCCGAGGTGATGCCCGTCCGAACCCTGGCTGCAACGCGGCAAGCCCGTTCGACGCATCGCTTCGATCGCGGTGATTTCCTCTCGCCGGCGGAACAGGTATTCCCAACAACCCTTAGCGCTTTGCCGTCGCCAGACCGACCGGCAGCCAACCGACTCGACCTCGCCAAGTGGTTGGTCGGCCCCTCCAATCCGTTGACGCCCCGCGTGATCACCAATCAGTTCTGGTCGCGGTTGTTCGGCGCGGGACTGGTCCGTTCGGTCGGTGATTTCGGTGTCCGCGGCGAACTCCCCAGCCACCCGGAACTCTTGGATTGGTTGGCCTACCACTACCGCGAGGAACTGCGATGGAACACCAAGGAATTCCTCAAGACGATCTTGATGTCTTCGACCTACCGACAATCTTCGGCCCATCGCCCCGAACTCCAGGAAGCCGATCCGCTCAACCAATGGTTGGCCCGACAAAACCGCCTTCGCGTCGAAGGCGAACTCGTCCGTGATCTGGGACTTCAAGTAGCCGGCTTGCTCTCCCCCAGGATCGGCGGTCCAAGCGTTTTCCCGCCGATGCCGCCGGAATTAGCCAAACTCAGTTATGCCAACAATTTTTCCTGGAATGAGAGCAAGGGGGAAGATCGTTATCGTCGGGGCATGTACACCTTCTTCAAACGCACCATCCCGCACCCCACACTGATGACCTTCGACTGTCCCGATGCCAACTTGACCTGCGTCAATCGTTCGGTCTCCAATACCCCGCTCCAAGCCCTGACGCTGCTCAACAATGAAAGTTTTCTAGAGGCCTCCCAAGCCTTGGCCAAACGCATCTGGAAGGATCGCCGGCTCGACGACCAAGCCCGGCTGTCGCTGGCCATCCAGACATGTTTGACGCGGGCTCCCAACCAGGAGGAACTCGAACGACTGCAGAATTTGCTCGAACATGCCCGAGAGTTTTATCGGGACCACCCCGACGAGGCAGCAGCGATGGTCGGGGAACATACGGTGGCTGGCCTGCCGAATGCCGAGCTGGCGGCGTGGATCGCGGCGGTCCGTGTCCTGATCAATCTCGATGAATTCATCACCCGGGAATAAACCATGAGCTCGTATCCATCCCTGCCGCGTCACCCGCTTGATCGGCAGCCCGCCATCCTTGCCAAGCTCCAGGCGCAGACCCGCCGCTATTTTCTAGGTAATGCCGGTTACGGGGTTGGGGCAGCCGCCTTGGCCAGCCTGATGCTTAAGGATGGCCTGGCCGCGTCGCCGGCCACAACACCCCTCGCTGATCCCTTGGCCCCCAAGCCCCCTCATTTCGCCCCGCGGGCCAAACGGTGCATCCTGATCTTCCTCGAAGGAGCTCCGAGCCAACTCGACCTTTATGATCCCAAACCGAAGCTCAACGAACTCGATGGGCAGCCACTCCCCGAGTCGATGACGAAAAATGTGCGGTTTGCTTTCATCAAAAAAGAATCGGCAGTACTGCTCGGTTCGAAGCGGACCTTCAGCCGCCATGGCGAGTCCGGGATGGAATTCAGCGATATCATGCCGCATATCGCCAGCTGCGCCGACGACATCCTGATGGTCCGCTCGATGCATACCGACCAGTTCAACCATCATCCCGCGCAGCTGACGCTGCTGGCCGGTCGTCCCTTCTTCGGGCTCCCAACCATGGGTTCATGGTTGACCTACGGGTTGGGAAGCGAATCGCAAGATCTCCCCGGCTATGTCGTCCTTTCGGCGGGACGCGGAACGAGCGGTGGCGCATCGCTCTGGTCGAGCGGCTTCCTTCCTTCGATGTATGCGGGCGTCCTCTTCCGCAATCAAGGCGACCCGGTCCTCAATCTCGCCAATCCCAGTGGCCTCCCCGTGGAACTGCAGCGCGAAGCCTTGGATGTAGCCAACGCCATGAATAGCGTTCGGCTTGAGACGATGGGCGACCCGGAGATCGCCAGCCGTATCGCAGCCTATGAACTCGCCTTCCGCATGCAAAGCGCCGCCCCGGAGTTGATCGACCTCTCCGAGGAAAGCCAAAGCACGCTCGACATGTACGGCGTCCATCGCCGCGATCCGGCCAAGATGCCTTCGCGTTCAGGCGGCCCGGACCTGTTCCGCCAGTTCTCCACCAACTGCCTCCTCGCTCGCCGGTTGATCGAACGCGGGGTGCGCTTCGTCAGCCTTTTCCATGCTTCCTGGGACCATCATTCGAACCTCGATACCGACCTGCCGCTCAACTGCGAAATGGCCGACCAGCCGGTAGCCGCCCTGCTCAAAGACCTCAAGCAGCGTGGCTTGCTCGACGAAACCCTGGTGATTTTTGCCGGCGAATTCGGCCGCACCCCGCTGGGTGAAAATCGCCAGGGCTACAAAGCGGTCACCGGTCGCGATCACCATCCCTTTGCCTTTTCCCTGTGGATGGCCGGCGGTGGGGTACGCGGTGGGCTTACCTATGGAGCCACCGACGAGATCGGCTGGTCGATCACCGAAAAACCGGTGCACATCAATGATTTCCACGCCACGATCATGAAGCTCTTCGGTTTCGACCATCTCAAACTTACCGTTCGTCATCAAGGCCTCGATGCCCGCTTGACCGGTGTCGCCGGCAATGTCATCGATGACTGGATCGCCTGACCCGACTGCCAAAGACCGCTTCGAAGTCGCTGGCTACCTACCCTCGCATAGCCACCGCCCAAGGCATTGGCTATCCTAGACACTCCGCCAACAAGCTCAGGCCCGAATGGCTTGGGCGATGAGTGGAATCATCGGGAGGCCGAAGATTGTTGCCGGGTAAAGGGTAATTCGATGCGCAGTATCGCTTGGTCGCTAGTCGGGACGTTGTTGGTTGGAAGTCTCGGGTTTGGATTGCAGACCGAATGGGTCTTGGCCCAAACATCGGCTCCTGCGCTGGATGGTGATTGGGCGCTGATGCTCCCCAACCGGGAAGTCGGCTGGTTGCAGATCAGCCATGAACAAGGCCAACCGCAAGCCGCCCTGCTGTGGGCCGTCGGCTCGGCGCGACCAGTGGACAAGCTTGAAGTCCGCGGCCAGGCCTTGGCCTTCAGCCGTTCGATCAAGCGGCCGCTGGCGCCGAAGGATGAACCGGCCACCCGTTACCAAATCGTCGTGCGGGCCGAAGGGGATCGGTTGTTGGGAACGATGACTGATCCAGCCACCTCGACCTCGCTCGAGTTCAGCGGCTGCCGACAGCCACCGCTCCCCGCCCCCCCCAAGCTTGAAGAGATTCAGTTCGGCGAACCGATCGACTTGCTTGCGGGCGAAGAGCTACGCGGCTGGGTAGCCACCAACCCCGCCAAAAAGATGGGGTGGAGTTTCCGCGATGGTTGTTTGACCAACGACACCCCGAAAACCGATTTTGGGGCCTATGGCGAATACGCCAACCTCCGGACAGAAGCAGAGTTCGAGGACTTTCAATTGCACATCGAATATCGCTTGCCACCCGAGACAGGCGGCAACAGCGGGATCTATCTCCGCGGTATGTATGAAGTCCAAGTGACCCATCGCGATAGTTCGATGCAAGGTATCGCCGGTCCCGGGGCAGTCTTCGGACGCATCGCGCCTACCCATAACGCGGGCCTGCCGGCCGGAACGTGGGAGCTCCTGGATATCGCGCTGGTCGACCGGCACATCACCGTCAAGCTCAACGGTCAGCTGGTCATCGACAACCAACCCGTCCTGGGCTGTACCGGTGGAGCTCTGCTCAGCGATGTGCGGCAGCCCGGACCGATCATGCTCCAAGGCGACCATACCTCGGTCCAGTATCGCAATATCCAACTGCGGCCGCGTCTTTAGACGGATCGCGCAACGCTTCTGCCGCCGCCCCCCCCTTGTCAAAACGAAGGCAACCCCGCTCGCCTGGCTGCTTCCTCGGCCTCGATACTTACGAGGTGCTCAGCAACCAGATCGACGCCACCGCCGTGAAGATCAGGATCAGACTATCGAAAATACGCTGTGGCAAACGGCGGACGATGGCTCGACCGCCCATCAGCCCCACCACGATGAGCGGGGAAAGTAAGAGGTTGAGCTTCAAGCTTTGCCAATCGATCAACCCCAGCTGCCAGCTGAAGGGCACTTTCAACGAATTCAAGACGAGAAAAAACCAGGCGCTGGTTCCGACGAAGGCGAGCTTCGGTATCGATAACGCCAACAGGTACAGGCTGAAGATCGGCCCCGCCGCATTGGCCAGCATCGTGGTCAACCCTACCAGCATCCCCATCAACCAGGCAAAACCATGGGAATGCGGTAGACGATCTTGCCAATCGGTTCGCCATTGCCGCAGCAACTGCAGCAACGTCAAGCCAAGGATGATTAGACCGATCAACGGTCGGTAAATAGCTGCCTCCAACCGATGCATCCATAACCACCCGAACACTACCCCCACCACCGCGGGTGGCAAAAGCTTCTTGACTTGCTGCCAATCAGCATGCTGACCATACGCCAGGATAGCGCAGACGTCGCCGATAATCAGCATCGGCAAGACAATCCCGGTCGACTCGCGGGCTTGAAAGATGGTGGCAAATACCAGCACATGGACCATGCTCACCCCGGACAGCCCACTCTTGGCCACACCGATGCCAGTGGCCGCTACCATCATGCCGATCCAATCCAGCCAATTCAGCTCAGTCGTCATGCAGCGCAATCACTACCTTCCCAACATGCCGGGCACTGGCCAAATAATCGAAGGCTTGTGGGGCTTCCTCAAACTGGAAGACCCGGTCGATAACCGGATGCAAGCGGTGAGCTTCGAGGAAACGGTTGAGCTCCAAAAAATGCGAACGCGAGCCGACGTAGATACCGTGGAGCGTAACATTCCGCGCCAGCAAGGGAAAAAGGCTGGCGGTGGGTGGGCCAAAGCCTGTTAGGACGCCGATCAAATGAATGCGACCACTGGCCGCCACGGCATTCATCGATCGCTCCAACGTCCCCGGCCCGCCGGTTTCCACGACATGCTGTACTCCTTGGCCTTCCGTCATTTCCCACACACGCCGATCCCAATTCGGATCGCGTTGGGTATCGATGGTCCGCCACCCCCCCAAGGCCAAGGCTCGCTGCAGCTTTTCTTCATGGGCCGAAGTGATGATTACCCGAGCCCCAGCCGCAGTCGCTAGCTGCATGGCAAAGATCGATACGCCGCCGGTGCCTAATGTCAGCACTGTCTCGCCGGCCTTCAACTGTCCGCGTGCGAACAAAGCTTGCCAGGCCGTCACCGCCGCACACGGCAAGCAGGCCGCCTCTTCGTAGCTGAGGTGGGATGGGATCGCGACCCAGGCCTGCTGATCCATCGCCACTTGCGTCGCCAGCATCCCATCGAGGTTCCCTCCCAAGTCATGCTTGTGATGCTCCAAGGCAAAAGGACCGCCTTGCCACCGCGGAAAAAAACAAGCCGCCACCCGATCACCCGGCCTCCAAAGCTCTACCTCCGCCCCGACCTCGATCACCTCTCCAGCTCCATCGGACAAGGGAATGCGTCCCTGGACCGGACGCCCCGCTTTATTGTCGCGGGCAATCAGGTCGCGATAGTTGAGGGACGTAGCCTTGACCTGGACCCGAACCTCGGTCGGCCCCAAAGCTTTCCAAGGTTCCGCCGCCAATTCAAGCCGGTAGGCATGGTCCTGAGGTTGGTACCGCCACATGCGAGCCAGGTTGGCCATCGTTCTTCTCCATCCAGGGTTACTTTTCGCAGCTCGCATTGTAAGGTATCATTCGAAATCTCCGGAGGGTAAGCGAATGGCTAGCAGCTTCATTGGAAATGAAGTGCCCCGCAAGGGGTTGCGGGTTCGAGTCCCGTGCCCTCCGCTGCAAAAATTGTTGCCAGCGCCGCGGGACGTTGCACCGTGGTGTAATGTCCCGCTTTCTTTGGAAATTCCGCAATTCCCACGCGGCGTTTGCGGCTCGTTTCCGCCACCTTCGGCCCCTTGCTGCACCGAAATTTGCACCGTTTGGGCGGCCGGTCCTTTCGCCGGCGTCGCCCGGTCGAAATCGCTGTCCGTGGTCAAAAGGTAGTGCCGCAGCGCTACCGTCGGCGTGTTGCCCAGCCAAGCGGTGACCACGTGGATGGGAAACTCCTGGGCCAGTTCCGTTTCGCGGCTGGACCGCAACGCATGAAAAAGCTTCGGCCAAGGCTTCAGCCCAGCTCGTCGGACGATCTTCTCGAACGTCGTCCGGAGATTGATGTTGCGCCACCCGGTCGCCGTGTTCGCCGCCTTCCGGTACCTCTCATCGACCACGTAGACAGATCCCTCTTCGGCCAACTCCCAAGCCTCTGCCAAGGCGGTTTGCAATTCCGGGAACAGCGGAATCACTCGGCACTCCTTGCCTTGGCTTTCCGTCTTGGGAGAAGGTACGGTCACCCGCCGCTTTTCCCAATCCACATCCTGCCAGCGGAGCGAAAGCACCTCGGACGGACACCGCAGGCCACTCCGTCATCCCTGGCCAATTCTGGTACAACAGCGTAAATCATGAAAATTCCAACCGAATTGCGGCCAAAGAGCGATTGAGCTGTCCCGAACCCCAGGGCTCCATCTGTGTCGTCGTACAAACGAATTACAAAGCCCCAACACACGGAGACGAGACGATGGCCAAGAACGCGAAACCCAAGATTCACGCCGAGGAACCTACGAGAACGCACACCTGGTCGCCCACGACCTAGTAACGCGCATCGGCGAACTGCTTTTTGACCTGCTCGCACCGGTAACGACGAACCCCCGATCCCTTGGGGCCACGTAGGTGACTTGAACGGAATCAACAGCCACCATTCGGCGGTGTTCATAGCAGCACGTTTGCTAAAACACTGAGATAGCTCTTATTATTTGGCTTGACGCGCGTGATTCTCGCGGCTTTGCTTCCGGTGCTTCTGAAAAATCATTCGTAGTCTTCATTGATTTAGCCGACGTTAAACCCAAACGTCGTTGGCCTTGCGATTGGCTTTGTCGCCTTGGCCTCGGCATTTCCAAGCAACCGAACAACCACCTCATGGTGCTTTGTCCAGTCCTTAACGAAGAAATCGTCGACGCTGGAGATTATATTTTCTTACTGCTGGCTAGTGAGCCCTGCCGCTGGGATGAAGCCCACAAAATCCGATGATCTCTCGTGTCTGCTTGACTTTTGCGACGATAATGAGGCAACCGTCAATGTCGTGTTCAAAAATCAATCCGTCAGCCTGCGACTTGTAGAAGTCATAAGCGACTCAAGCCGAGGAGCTGGCCTCCTCAACGAAAGGAATACAACATCACCGCTCACTGATACGCCTTAATCCGTTTATCAGACAACTTTAAAAAGAATCCCTGGTAAAAGCGGCACGCAGGAGTTCCAGCGAATCATCGTTTCTCGCTGCTAGCAGCAATGAAAATTATCTTAAGATAGTCTACTCGTCAGGACGAACAAAGCACGAAATCCCTTCCAGCGATCGAGTGTAATCTTCTTTGACATCTAGATATTCATCGAGCTTGCAACTGGAACTTAGCTCTGTTAATGCTGTCAAGAAAGTGAGTGTACCGACTCAAACCACGTGACCCTCGGATGGCATCTTATATCAGCCATCCGTACCGGTGACTTTAGGTTGATTCCCTCTAACGTCCGGCAGCGACTGAGTGCAACATAAAGCTGTCCGCTTTCAAAAACTCTATGCTGGAGGTCTATCGTAAGTTTGTCGAATGTCATTCCCTGCGATTTATGAATGGTCACTGCCCAGGCGAGC
>JBILTQ010000496.1:0-3488 GCA_044371435.1 Pirellulaceae bacterium
GCGAGACACTCGGCCAGCGCACTTTCCAAGAGTGGGGCGAAGCACCTCGCCACCTCCTCGATGACGCCCTGCTTCGTTGGTCCCTCGCTGACGCTTCGGGTTATGAAAAACCCCTGAAGAAATGCGACCTTCGACCGCGATGCACTCCAAAAGCGCAACATCAAAACTGTCTTTTCGGGTTGCGATGGGGAACGGGCACACAGGAATCGAAGCGATCACGAGCACCCAAGAAAGCGAAAATCGCAACTCCTCAAAGCATCCGCGGGGTCCGCCGATGACGTGTCGCGTGGACGTGGTTTTCGCCGGTGATCGCCTCTATCGCCGCGAAGGTCGCTCCCTGAAGGTAGTGTCTTGACGATCCCATGGAACAGCCGAACAATCAAGCTTACCGGTGTTGAGCCCGGATGTGCCGAGGACGAAGAACTGTCCCCCGGGTTGTGCCTCGGTAGCGGGCTCCGAGGAAGCAAAGGTAGGCCGAGATGGATGGAAGATGGCTGTTTGGATTGCCGATATTCTTGCTTGTCGGGGGCGAAGCAGCGTGGAGCAATGAAGCGATCGAACTGGTGAGGCAGCAGAAGGCCGAGGACCGGGTCGTGATCGCGCAGGCTGAGGATGGCAGCCTCGTCCTTTCCATTCACAGTCCCAGCGGTATCGGCGGGGTCGTCTTATCCCCCAAAGTTCTACCGTGGCCCAAGTCGCTCCGGATCCGCTTGTACCTTCGTGGTTTAGAGAGCTGGAAAGTCACCACCCCCAGTCACCACCTCCAACTGCAGGTTACCAACCACCCTGGCGAGCCGAGCTTGCGACAGTGGAAGCAGGAGGGGGAGCGGGAGGTTGCTTTATCGGAAACATCTCCCTGGTGGACCAAACTTCACGGTTCGCCGCAGTCGACGGGGGAGAAGGGGGCTCCGCCCGCTGCCGAAGGCTATTTCGAATGGATCCTTCCCCCCGCCCTGCTCGCCGAGGGCCCACCCTCGCTGACCCTGGAATGGATCGACTTCTATCGTTAAGCCTGTGGGTGTGTTCAGCCTCGTCCGCCGACTCCTATCGCGTTGACGAATCCGGACCTTCCGCTGGAACTCACCCATCCCTTGGCATTGGATTTGCTTCGAGAGTTTCCATCCGAGAGACCGGCTTATTTTTTTAGGAGCTTCCGATGCCTAGCGAACCACCTTCCGACGCCCCTCCCGCGTTTCAGGCAGGTGAAATCGAAGCGGTACTGGCTGAGTTGTTGCGGATTCGCAAGGAGGTCATGGCCGATGCGGCGCGGGCGACGCCCCTGCTGGAACGGATCCATCCCCAGTATCGCGCCAGCGCGCGAAACCTGCTCCATTATCTCACCCTTCGCCGACGCGACTTGAGGCGTTTGCAGCAGCGACTGGCAAGCATGGGCCTGTCGTCATTGGGGCGAGCGGAATCGCACGTCCTGGCCACCCTCGACGCGCTTCTCGAAGTGCTGCATCGCCTCCGCGGGACCCCTTGGAAACGACCGATCCCCGATGCGGAGCCTGTCGATTTCCAGCGCGGTGAGGCGTTGCTCGCCAGCCATGCCCAAAGCCTGCTTGGCCCGGCCGCTCACGATCGAGCGGTACGCATTATGGTGACCATGCCCAGCCAAGCTGGGCACGATGCGGAGCTAGTGCTGGGGCTGGTTCGGGAAGGGATGGATTGCATGCGGATTAACTGTGCCCACGATGATGCAGCGACCTGGGCAGGGATGATCGCAAACCTGCGGCGAGCCGAAGAAACGCTTGGACGTTCTTGTCGCGTCGTGATGGATCTGGCTGGCCCCAAATTGCGAACTGGACCGATCGAACCCGGTCCGGCCGTGGTACGGATCCGCCCGGCTCGCGACATGCTGGGCCGAGTCCTCGCGCCCGCCCGCGTTTGGCTAACCCCTTCCACGTTGCCGCGGCAACCACCCTCGACGGCCCAAGCCATCCTGCCTGTCCCGGCAGACTGGCTAGCGAAACTTCGCGTCGGCGATCGCCTCAAATTCTCCGATGCGCGTCAGGCAAAGCGGACCTGGATGATCGATGATGTCGCCGAGGGTGGGTGTTGGGCGGAATCGAGGAAGACAGCTTATCTGATTCCCGGCCTGGAACTTCGATCGTTTTCTCGCGATGGTGAAAAAGACGCGGTGGGGGTGATCGGCGACCTGCCCACGAAGGCGAACTCCATCCTGCTGAAGCCCGGCGATTTGCTGGTGATCTCGCGCCGCTGCACCCAGGGACGCCCAGCCACCGTCGACAGCAGCGGCCAATTGCTGACACCAGCCATAATTAGTTGCACGTTGCCCGAGGTCTTCGATGAGGTGCAACTAGGCGAAGCCATTTCCTTCGATGACGGAAGGATCGGAGGGCTGATCGAGAGGATCGAGGCGGACCAGATCCTGGTGAGGATCACCCAGGCCGCTGCCGAAGGGGAAGCCTTGGCCGCTGACAAGGGAATCAATCTTCCCGACAGCAAGTTGTCCCTGGCAGCCCTGACCCCCAAAGACCTTGAAGACCTGGCCTTTGTCGCCGCCAATGCGGATATCGTCGAACTCTCTTTTGCCAACACCCCCGAGGATGTTTTCCTCTTGCGTCATCATCTGCAACGACTTGGAGATCGTCGGCCCGCCATCGTGCTTAAAATCGAAACGCGCCGCGGCTTTGAGAATCTACCGAGCATGCTGATCGCGGCCATGGAAACGCCATCCTGCGGGGTGATGATTGCTCGCGGCGATCTGGCGGTCGAGTGTGGCTTTGAACGTCTGGCCGAAGTCCAGGAAGAGATCCTGTGGATCTGCGAGGCTGCGCATGTCCCTGTGATCTGGGCCACCCAGGTCCTGGAGACGCTGGCCAAGAAAGGACTCCCTTCGCGGGCGGAAATCACCGACGCGGCGATGGGGGACCGAGCCGAATGCGTGATGCTCAATAAAGGCCCTCACGTCCTGAGTGCCGTTCGGGTGCTCGACGATATCCTGCGCCGCATGCAGATGCATCAAACCAAGAAGCGTTCGATGCTGCGGGAATTGAAGCTGGCGCGATCGTTCGCCCCGACGGCCATGCCGATCCAGGCCACGGACAAGGCGGCCACGCTAACCGAAGCGGCAGGTGCCGACGCGTCATCGCCGAGCAGGACCGGAAGTTAACCAGACGATCGTCGCACAACCACCCCCGCGTTGGCGGCGCGGGCAGCACCGCCAACGAGCGATTCCAAGCTGTCGGCCGCTGTCGCTAGTTCGTCACCGGCGTCTTCTGGGCTGTCAAATATTCGATCAGATCCAAGAACTCGATGGGGGCCACCGTCTTCATCAAGCCTTCCGGCATGGAACTGGCGTTCATATCCTTGCGTTGCTCGATGTCCTCCACCGCGACCTCTTCGGTCTTGCCATTGGCGGTACCAAGCGTCAGGTGGGTAGCCGTCTCTTTCAAGATGAAGCCGTTGAAAATCTGCCCTTCGGTGGTCAGTACTTGCACGGTCTGGAATCCTTTGGCGATTTT
>JBILTQ010000151.1:0-11640 GCA_044371435.1 Pirellulaceae bacterium
GGCGTTCATAATGCTCGGCGTCGGCCGACGATCGGTCATGACGGCCGGGGCCCCAGTCCCGCTCGGTTGTCTTCCACCTCACTTTTGCAGAGAAAGTCTACTGATGTCCGCTGAAGCCAGGTTCCAAGAAATGGGACTCGTCCTACCTCCGGCCCCCAAGCCGGTAGGGCTTTACAAGCAGATGCTGATGGTGGGCAACTTGGCTTATTTGTCGGGTCATGGCCCGCTCAATCCCGATGGGTCGCTGCACATGGGTCGGGTAGGGGATGATTTGTCGCTGGAGCAAGGGCAAGCCGCCGCTCGGCAAGTTGGTCTGGCGATGCTGGCCACCTTGCGGGCTAATCTCGGCTCGCTCGATCGCGTCGTCCGGGTCGTCAAAGTGCTGGGTCTGGTGCGGTGTGCCGATGCTTTCAATCAGCAACCGGCTGTGATGAATGGCTGCAGCCAGCTCTTTGCCGATCTTTGGGGTACGGATCTCGGAGTCGGCGTCCGCAGCGCCCTGGGGACCAATGCCCTTCCGTCGGATATCGCTGTCGAAATCGAGGCTATTTTCGAGATTCGCGATTAATCTCGGGATTTCAGGGGGTTCCGCGCTCGGTGAATTTTCGTTGATTCGCGGAAATCATCGTTGACGGCAGCCAGGGTGAGCTCGATAATCCGGTCGGTGTCGGCATCGAAATGCCGGTCGATTTTTGAGCGAGCCGCGGCTCGCGGATGATGTTTGTGAAGGGTTTGGTTAGGTGACGAATATTTACGTCGGGAATTTGTCGTATCGAGCTTCGGAAGATGACTTGCGACAAGCATTCGGTCAATATGGTAGCGTGAGCAAGGTGAGTATTGTTACCGACCGCGAGACAGGTCGGTCGCGCGGCTTTGCGTTTGTCGAAATGCCTAACGCTGAAGAAGCCAAGGCAGCCATGGAAGGATTGTCCCAAAAGGAAATCGCTGGTCGTCGAATCTCGTGCAACGAAGCGCGTCCCCGTGAGGATCGTCGCGGCGGCGGCGGTGGTGGCGGCGGCGGCGGTGGTGGTTATCGTGGCGGTGGCGGCGGTGGCGGCGGCGGTGGTTATCGCGGCGGCCGCGGTGATCGCGAATTCCGCGATTAATGCCAGCTATTTTGCCTTCAATTTTTGCCCGTATTCAAGGCCGAGTCGAACCCGACTCGGCCTTTTCGCTGGAGCCTTGCTCGTTGGCTTCGGCGCTGAACGTCGCCGACCGTAGCGATCTTGTCCGGGCCAGCCGAATCGTGTAACTCTCGCGAGAGATTCCCTTCTTTCAGGGCAAAGCCTCGGCGAGGCGTCACTGGCAGTATCGCCAGGATCGCCGTCAACTTGCGTCGGCTGCCTGGTAATGCCTCGATGTACCAGGCCGAAGCTCTTCCTGAAAAGGCGATGAGAATCAGCAAGGCGAAAACGCGTGTAGATAGCGAAAGGACCGCCGGGACTGCGGTTGAACATCAAGGATGGAATCGTTCTTTCATCGAGATCGCGAGGATGCTTCTCCCTGGGCAGCCTTGCCGTCACCGTCGTCTGCCCCTGACGGGAACTACCGGTCCAAGGGGGGCGACCTGCCGCTGATCGCCTTGGCTGGTGTTTTGTTGCTGACCCTCTGGCTGGGACTAGGTGCCTGCCGCCTTTGGGATCGCGATGAGCCGCGAAATGCACGGTGCGCTGTCGAGATGCTGGCGCGGAACGACTGGGTGGTTCCGATGTTTAATGGGCAATTGAGGACGCACAAGCCGATCCTGCTGTACTGGCTGCAGATGCCGGCGATGGCGATCTTCGGGCAAACCGAATTTGCAGCCCGTTGCGGTAGTGCGGCGATGGCATCCCTGGCAGCGTTGGCGATCTTTTTTTTCCTGCGCTGGCATTCCACCGCCAGCCACGCCTTTTGGTCAGCGACAGCTTTGGCTTCGAGTTTGATGTTCGTGGTCGCTGGCCGAGCGGCCACTCCCGATGCGGCTTTGATCGCAACCAGTACCTTGGGGATCCTTGGCGTGGCCCTCCACTGCCAACGCTCGACGGGAGCCTGGACACGCTGGTCAACGCTTGGCTACGGCGCTTTGGGCTTCGCGGTTTTGGCGAAAGGTCCGGTCGGCTTTGTCTTGCCGATGATCGTCGTCGGTAGCTGGCAATTCCTCGAGCAGCTTCCGCCAATCGACGCGGCAACCAGCCGAACATCCGTCTTCGCCTGGAAGTCGATGCTTGCCGCAGGTTGGCAAGCGCTCCGGCGAACGCTCCAGCGACTGCATGTCGTTGCAGGAATCGCGATAGTACTGTCGGTAGCCGCCCCTTGGTATCTTTGGGTCGGCCTTCGAACGGATGGGGCTTGGTTGCAGGGGTTCTTTCTCGACCACAACCTCGGCCGAGCGATGTCGGCGATGGAGGGACATTCGGGGGGATGGTGGTTCTACCCGCTAGCTTGCCTGGTGGGTTTATTTCCCTGGTCGATGTTATTGATCCCGATCGCAGGTTGGACCGGCAGCCATTGGTCGGGACGGCCTTGCTCGCCGTGGACTCGATTAGGGGCTCTCTGGCTGGGTACCTATATCCTGATGTTTTCCTTGGCACAGACCAAACTGCCGAGTTACATTACGCCCGGATATCCGGGGGCAGCAATCCTGATCGGCGGAATGCTGGCCGATTGGCGATCAGGTCGTGAACGGCTGACGAGGGCTTGGCAGTTGTTCGGCGCGGCCGTCTTTGTGGGTGTCGGTCTGGTGATTGGCTTGGCGATCGCCTACCTGGCTACGCAGTCGAACTTGCCAGCCCTTCGCTATCAGGGTTGTTGGGGGGCCGGCTTCCTGCTTATCGGGCTCTTGTTTGCCATCGGCTACTTCGACCGCGTCCCGGCGATGATGCCGCCGCTGATCCTGGTATCCGCCTTGATCTTTGCCGGCGGGATCTTCGGTGTCGCATCTTCGGCTGTCGACCGCCATCGGCGCGATCTGAACGCGATGCTGGCTTTACCGGCGACCGACGAAGGTGTCGAGATACCAGCTAAAGCTTGGCGATCGCTGCGGGCGATCGAGCCGAGTTGGGTCTACTATTTGGGTCAGCCGATCGAGGAATGGCCAGGCATGCTCCCGCCGAGCGATAGCGACTTGGCGGACAAGTCGACTCGGCTGGATACGATGGCGCAATTCCTGCAAAAGCCTGGGCACCGCCTGTTGCTCGATGCCGAGCAGTGGGAAGCCTGGCGTGAATACCTCGACCGCAAATATGGATTATCGCTGCGTCAAGTTGGCCAAATCCCTTTGTTCTTGAAAGAGCAGGTGGTGCTGGTGGTCGAAGCGGTCCAGGACCAACCGGCGGCGAAAGTAGCTCGCGGACAGCCGTGAGCTTGGCGAATCCCGCGAATTTCTCTGGCAACACACGCAGTAAATCCCTATAGGGAAGTATGGAGCGGAGGCTGATGAGCTGACGACGGACGAGTGGGCCGCGAGTTTAGCCCTGGGCGAGGTTGGTCGACGTCGTGCGAGCAGTCGGCGGAGCCTGGCCCGCCTTCATCGTCGCCGCTCCCGCGATCGGACTTCAACTCAGCAAATTTTTGTACTACGAGAAGGATGGCGTACAGGAAGGTACATGATGGTAAAGATGATGTTTCGATGCCTCTGCGTTTGTTTCGGGATTCTGGTGATCGGGGCATGCCAGGCCGAGGA
The DNA here is from genome assembly GCA_044371435.1 of Pirellulaceae bacterium. GTDB lineage: Bacteria > Planctomycetota > Planctomycetia > Pirellulales > Pirellulaceae > JAIYDQ01. The sequence continues at coordinate 3,662 of JBILTQ010000151.1, forward strand.
AACCGGTTGGGGTTGGGGGCCTTTCTCCTCGACCAAGCCCGCCGCATCAACCACGGAAACCAAGTCGTGGTTCCCGGAGTGGAAGATGCCGGATGTGGTTGAGTCGTGGAGGAATGCATCGAAGTCATTGACCAGCTCCACCAGCAAGGCCTGGAGTACCACGACCCAGAGCACCAAGGAAGCCTGGAACGCCACGACGACCAGCACCAAGCAGGCTTGGCAAAAGACCAAGAATGGTTTCTCAGGATGGTTCAAGCCGAGCCCGGCGGTTGACGACAAGCCGCAAACGGTGCAAGATTTCCTCCGACAGGAACGCCTGCAGTAGGTCGTCCGCTTCGTCTTTGCGTATGCCTTGGGAATGAAGAATCCATCTTGGGCCACTCATCTTCGTTCCCGCCGACCGCTGGGGACAGCCGGGCAAGCCTCGCGTTGCACGAAGGGGCGCCGGTGAGCCGATCAGCAGCCGAGGAAATCGCGGCTCTCCGAAATGAGTTGCGGCATCACGATCATCTCTATTATGTCCTGGCCCAACCGGCCATCAGCGACCTCGACTACGATCGCTTGATGCAACGGCTTATCCGTTTGGAGACCGAGCATCCGGAATGGATCACTGCCGATAGCCCATCGCGGCGGTTGGGCGACGCTCCGATCAGCGATCTGGTTCAGGTCGCCCATCGACTACCGATGATGTCGATCGACAACACCTACAGCGAAGCCGAGCTTCGTGAGTATGCGGCCCGCACCTACAAGCTGTTAGGCCAGGAACCGATCGAATGGGCTGTCGAATTGAAAGTCGATGGGGTTGCGGCTTCGATCATCTACGAACACGGTCATTTGAAACAGGCCCTGACCCGCGGTAATGGCGAGGTCGGCGATGATGTCACCCACAACATGCGCACCGTCCGCGGGCTGCCAGCCACGCTGATGGCCGCCCAACCGCCAGCCATCCTGGAAGTACGTGGCGAGGTCTACATGACCAACCAGGATCTGGTTCGGCTAAACCAGGAACGAACCGAACGCGGCGAGTCTACCTTCAAGAATACTCGCAACGTGGTGGCCGGCTCGATCCGGCTGCTCGATTCACGGATCTGCGCGCAGCGCAACTTGCGTTTCATGTGCCATGGGCTGGGTTACGGCGAAGGTTACCGCGCTGATACCCACATCCAATTCCTGAAGGATTGCCGCGAGTTCGGTATCCCGACGACTCCGAATGTCCAAGTCTTCGCCTCGATCGATGAGGTCATCGAGCATAGTCACCGCCTGATCGAGGCCTTCCATGACCTTGATTTTGAAGTGGATGGCATCGTCATCAAAGTCAATTCCTACGCGCAGCGCAAGCGGCTTGGGGCTACCTCGAAGTCACCACGGTGGGTGATCGCCTACAAGATCGAGAAATACGAAGCCGAAACGCGTTTACATCGCATCAATCTTCAAGTCGGTAAGACCGGTACGGTAACGCCGGTCGCTGAGCTGGAACCGGTGCTGCTGGCAGGAACCACCGTCAGCCGTTGCTCCCTGCACAATCTCGATGAAATCCGCCGGAAGGATATTCGGGTCGGAGACTGGGTTGTCGTCGAAAAGGCGGGCAAGATCATCCCGCATATCGTCCGGGTCGAAAAACATCGGCGGCAGGAAAGCTTGCCGGAGTTCGAATTCCCGCTGCATTGCCCAAGTTGCGGGTCGGACCTGGTTCGCGATGACGGGGGAGCCTATATCCGATGCCCAGCCAGGACTTGTCCCGACCAGTGGAAACAGCGTTTGCGGCATTTCGCCAGCCGCGACTGCATGTACATCGACGGCCTGGGGGAGATCCTCATCGATCAATTGGTTCAGCGAGGGCTGGTCAAGAACTACGCCGACTTGTACCAGCTTTCCGTAGCCCAGGTAGCGGGGTTGGAACGCATGGGCATGACTTCTGCCTCCAACCTGATCGAGGCGATACGCGGCAGCCGGCAGCGCGGATTGGCTCGAGTCCTCAACGCGATCGCCATCCGGCACGTGGGAGAGCGGACGGCCGATACCTTAGCCAGAAGGTACCGAACGATCGAAGCCATCCAGGAAGCCTCCCTCGCGTCCCTGGCCGCCACCAAAGACGTTGGCGAAACGATCGCGAGCAGTATCCATGAGTTCTTTCATTCGGCCGAGGGACAAGAGATCGTCGAGCAGCTTCGCGAGGCGGGAGTCGTCATGGAGGCTTTGGCCGATACTTCGTCCACCGCCAAGCTTCCCCTGTTCGACGGCAAAAGCTTTGTCGTCACCGGGACGCTTAGCCAACCCCGCGACGAAATTCACGCCCAGATCCAGGCCGCCGGGGGCCGCGTCACTAGCAGCGTCTCCAGGAAAACCGATTACCTGCTCGCCGGCGAGGAGGCGGGCAGCAAGTTGGACAAAGCTCGCGCCCTGGGGGTAACGATCCTCGATGAGGCCGGCTTTCGCCGGATGCTCGCCGAAAGCCCCGGTCCCGGCGAGGCAAGGCTGGTCGAGGAAAGCCTGTTGCCTTCCGACGAACTGCCTGAAAGTCCTCCGGCGGCGACCGATTAGTCCGGGCCGCAGCCCGCCCCCCGCCCGCTCCTTGGCCAACACCACCCTCGAGGACAAAGGATATCGCTGAAAGCCTGCGGCTGGACGACGAACTCCGTTCGCCCCCCAGACTTCGGCCAGCCGGGGAGCGGGGCGCAGTCCCCTTTTGCCCGGGCCATCGCCGGTGGCACCGCTGGATCGGATTCGGCGGGCGGAATTTTTGCCCCCGCCAGTCGAGATTTCGCTTCCCGCCTCTGTGGAAAAATGGTATTTTCGTCGACCTTGCGCGGAACGGTCGCTCGGCAGTCGACTTTTCTCCGGGATTCATGACCGGCGAGAAACGCCCAAGGTCAGGGATTCAAGTACGCTCAGAACCTCCAAGACAGCTAGAAATCATGGTCAAACCACATCGCAAATTGAAAAAAGCCAATCATGGACAGCGGGCCGCCAACAGCAAAGCCCGGAAAGCCAAACGCAAGAAGATCCGCACGTAACGCGGAAGATGCTCGGAACGGTGTCCGGGATGGTGGACGATAATCGGCGAGGCACGATGCGACCGTGGGTGGCTGTAGCTTTTGGCTGCCGCTATCCGCTCGATTATCCTTTGTTTCCTTAAGGTGGTGCGGTGTCTGGCAAAGACTATATCGTCGATCCTTCGACGCTCGACTTCGATCGTGTAGTGGCTGATATCGACGAGATCCGTCGATGGAACCCGCAGCGGTTCGAGATGGAGCAACTGACGGCTATCGTCTATGAGGATCCGGTTCGCAATATCTGCGTCGGTTACAAGGATCTGACCGATCAAGAATTTTGGGTTCGCGGCCACATGCCGGGGATGCCGCTGATGCCCGGCGTGGTGATGCTCGAGGCGGTAGCGCAAGTCTGTTGCTACTGCGCGCACAAATACGACTTGCTTGGCTCTTCGATGGTCGGCTTTGGCGGGTTGGAGGATGTACGATTTCGCGATCCCGTTCTCCCCGGTGATCGTCTGGTGGTAATGTGCGAGTTGCTCAAAGCCCGCCGGCATCGACTGATCATTTGTCGTTTTCAAGCTTTCGTCCGAACCAACCTCGTCCTGGAAGGCATTCTCAAAGGCATCCCGATTCCGGTCGATGCTTTAGCGGGTGCCAAACCCGGCGGTGCGACGGTCGCCTGACCTCCATCGCCGACGAAGGTCGGCCATCCCCTTCTTTTCCAATCGGTTTTTTCTGAAGTCGCCCATGTTGAAAGCGCGTTTCCTCGAGTTCGGGATGTTATTGCTGGTGTTGGTTATCACTTCCACCCGGGTGGCCTGGTCGCACCCCGGCCATGGAAGCCTGCCGGTTCCCCCTGAGTCAGCATTGCATTATCTCGCTGAACCTACCCATGCATGGCCGATGGTTGCCATCGGTTGTTGGGTTGCGTGGGCCGCGATTGGGATCTGTCGTCGTACTTGGACGCGACGCCCCTCGCCGCGATGAGCAAGCCTTCGCCGCATCGCCATGAGCGGAAGAAACAACGTCGACGCCGACGCCGCCCGACGATGCCGGGTACTCCCCCGGGAACGATTACTCAAGACCCTGGGGCTTTCAATACCACCATCCATGTCATCGCCAGCAATGGCCAGTCGCTGTTTGAGCAACGGTTGAGCAACCCGGGCGAACTCTCCGCCATCCTTCGCTCCTACTCGTCGGTTTGGATCGATGTGACTGGTCTAGGCGACATCGATAAGGTTCGGGCCATCGGCGATCTCCTGGGATTGCATCCGCTGGCCATGGAAGACGTGGTCAACGTCCACCAGCGTGCGAAACTCGACTCGTTCGACAAATACCTCTTCCTGGTGGCGAGGATGATCGATAATGACAACACCGGGAATAGCGAACAGATCAGTTTTTTCCTATTGCCAGGCGTCCTCCTCTCCTTTCAAGAACGCCCCGGCGATTGCTGGGAACCAGTCCGCAACCGACTGCGGCAACGCCGCGGAAAATTCCAAACCTCGGGTCCCGACTATCTTCTCTATGCCTTGCTCGATTCGATCGTCGATAGCTACTTTCCCGTGATGGACCGCCTGAGCGATCAGGTCGATATGATCGAAGATGAAATCACCCTCAATCCTCAACCCGACCTCATTCGCCAGGTCCACGAATTGCGAGGACAATTGCTCAACGTGCGCCGAGCCATCCGGCCACACCGGGAGATGGTCCATGAACTGAGCCATGATGGTAGCGAGTTGATTTTGCCGGAGACTCAAGTTTTCCTCCGCGATTGCTATGACCATGTGATCCAGGTGATCGACACGGTCGATACCTATCGGGAATTGACGTCGGATTTGAGGGATTTTTACCTCTCGACTATCAACAATTCGATGAACGAGGTGATGAAGTTGCTGACGATCATCTCGACCATCTTCATCCCGCTCTCTTTTGTGGCCGGTGTTTACGGCATGAATTTCGATACCGACTCTCCGTGGAATATGCCGGAACTCGGCTGGTGGTTCGGCTACCCCTTCGCTTTGGGACTGATGGCGGCTATCGGCGTTAGCCTACTTTGGCTCTTTCGCCGACGAGGGTGGCTGTAGGCGATGGCTTGACCTCGGCCGACGGGATGGCCTTCCTCTCAGCCAAAGGATCGGGCACAATAGGGAAAAACATCCTTTCCAGAAAGTTTAGCGCCATGCAATGTTCTCTCGTACTGTTGAAGCCGGACTGCGTCCAGCGCCGCCTGATGGGTGAGGTGATCGGTCGATTTGAAGCCAAGGGCTTGAATATCGTAGCCATGAAAATGCTTCGAGTGACCCCCGAACTGGCTCGTCAGCACTACGCCGAACACGTGCAGAAACCTTTCTATCCCGCCCTGGAAAAGTTCATCACCTCGGCACCGATCGTGGCCATGGCTGTCGAAGGCCTGGAAGTGGTCCGCGTGATTCGTGAGATGCTTGGAGCAACCAGCGGTCTGAAAGCCGCCCCGGGTACGATCCGTGGCGACTTCAGCTCTTCGCGGCAGATGAATCTGGTGCATGCTTCCGATTCCGAGGAGTCGGCCGCGAGAGAACTAGAGCTTTACTTCTCCGCCGGTGAACTCTGCCGCTACTCGCCAACGCTGATCGGCAGCTTTAAAGCCGACGACGAGTGAAGCGAAAGCCGATTTCTCTGGCAAAGCCCAGCCCGTAGGCATGAGTTTTTTGGCACGAGTTTTCGGGAGTTGCTCGCAACCCAGCGATAGGTAGCGACGCCGAGGCAGCTTGAAGATAGTCGCCGAGCGATTCGGCGAGGCGGGCACGCCCGGCAATGATCGATATCCGCTACCCTGCTAGCGGTTGCGGGCCGCTATCGAGATGACAGCTAGGATATCCCCCCGTTCCTCAACGCGGCGGTACCAGCGAATGCACCTCGGTAGTTGCGATCTTCAGCGGCTTCGATCTTTAGCGGCTTCGATCTTTAGCGGTTGCGGTCTACCGAAGTGGGATGCTCAACCATCCAACCCAGCGAAGGACGCTCCACCCCAATGAGGGCAGAGCATCCCGAAGCCGACGACGAGACCCGATCGACAGTTGGTAATCCTTAGAGGTACTTCGCCAAGCGGGCACAGAGGTCCGCGGTTCGGCAACTGTAACCCCACTCATTGTCATACCACGAGACAATCTTGGCCAACTTACCTTTGTCACCCAGAACCTGGGTGAAGTCGGCCGCAAAAATGCTGCTGTGAGGATCATCGATGATGTCGCTGCTGACGATCGGATCTTCGGTGTAGCACAGAATACCCTTCAGCGGTCCATGGGCCGCAGCCTTCATAGCGGCGTTGATGTCGGCGGCCGTAACATCCTTCTTCAGGTTCACGGTCAGATCGACCACACTGCCGGTGGCGACGGGAACCCGCATGGCGATCCCAGTCAACTTACCTTTCAGCTCGGGAATCACCAACCCGACAGCGGAAGCGGCGCCGGTCGAGGTAGGAATGATATTCAACGCGGCGGCACGCGCTCGATAGGGATCCGAGTGGGGCAGGTCCTGTACCCGCTGATCGTTGGTGTAAGCATGGACCGTGGTCATCAAACCGCTTTCGATGCCGAAGGTATCATTGAGCACCTTGGCGACCGGAGCCAGGCAATTGGTGGTACAAGAAGCGTTGGAGACGCAATTCAGTCCTGCATGCAGCTTGTCGTCATTGACCCCTAGCACGCAGGTGAGGTCGGCCCCATCCTTGGCGGGGGCACTCAACACGACTTTCTTGCAACCGGCCGAGAGATGGGTGTCGTAACCAGGTTTTCCATCCTTGCCGCGAGCGGTGAAGAAACCGGTGCTCTCGATAACGATGTCGACCCCAAGATCTTTCCACGGTAATTTGGCAGGATCCTTTTCCGCCAAAGCAGCGATCTTCGTCCCGTTGACGATCAGGTGCTTGTCATCGTGGCCGATCTCCGCATCATAGCGACCATGGACGCTGTCGTACTTCAAGAGGGTTGCCAGCATCGCATTGTCGGTCAAGTCATTGACCGCTACAACTTCGAACTCGTTCGAGCGGCTCATCAGGTTTCGAAAGGTCAGTCGACCGATTCGGCCAAAGCCATTGATTGCAATGCGCGTAGTCACCGTGAATAACTCCTAGAATTCTTGTTAAAAAACCTTATCGAGCGAAAATGGTAGACCAAGGCCTTGACTTGAACAAGCCGACCCCTCGGGCAACAATTCAACGCCTCGTACGGCTCGGTTCAAGCAACGGGCGGCGGGCTGCGATTCCGGCCTTTGACTCTCGTTTGCGGCAACCAATCGCCCATTGCCTCCGCTCGACCTTTTTCCCCTCCTTTCCCGACCCCCGAGGCTAGCCGTGCGAATTCGTCTAGGAACGCGACAGAGCCCGCTGGCGATGTGGCAAGCTGAGCATATTGCGGCTCGTCTGCAAGGAGCGGGGGTCGCGGTGGAGCTGGTTCGGATCGTCACCAGCGGCGACGTCAAGTCGGGACCGCTCGGTGAAGGTGGCGGCGTGGGGTTGTTCACCAAGGAAATTCAGCGAGCGTTGCTCGACCGGCGGTGCGACCTGGCTGTCCATTCGCTGAAAGACCTCCCCACCGAAGAGATTCCAGGCTTGACCTTGGCTGGGGTTCCCACCCGGGAAGAGGTCGGCGATGGCTTGATCGCCCGCGAAGGTCGGACGCTGGCAGAGTTACCCCGGGGCGCAAGGGTGGGAACAGGTTCGGCCAGGCGGGTAGCCCAGTTGCGAATGCTGCGACCGGATTTGACCATCCTCGATATTCGCGGGAACGTCGACAGTCGCCTGAAGAAGCTCGACGCCGGTGAATATGATGCGATCGTGCTGGCGTTGGCAGGGCTCAAACGGCTGGGTTTGGACGGGCGGGTGACAGAGCGTCTGCCGCTGGAGCACTTCCTGCCAGCCGTCGGTCAGGCGGCCCTCGGACTGGAAACACGGGTGGATGATTGCGCCATCATCGATGTGGTCGAGACCATCAGCCATCTTCCCTCCCA
>JBILTQ010000152.1:0-11627 GCA_044371435.1 Pirellulaceae bacterium
CCACCTCCAGTTGCAGCAGTTCGTCGGGGGGGATTCGGGTAGCGTTCGTGTATCCCCGTAACGACCCGCCGTTGCTCATCGCATACCGCAAAAGTTCAGCCACATTGAGGCCCTTAGGGTCATAGTATGCCGCCGTGACGTCGCTGACGGCGACCACCGGAAAGGCCGCTTCCGAAAGGAATTTAGCGGCATGCGAGCCGACGTTGCCAAATCCCTGGATGGCGACGCGGGTGGCTTCCGGGCGACGACCAAGCCGCTTCATCAATTTGACCGCCATGATTCCGACTCCCCTGCCGGTCGCTTCCTCTCGTCCTTTGGCTCCGTATTCCTCGACCGGTTTCCCGGTAATCACCGCCGGATTGAAACCGTGGTACTTTTCCCACTGATTGCGAAACCAGGACATGACTTCGTGGTTGGTGCCCATGTCGGGGGCCGGGATATCGTTGTCCGGACCGACGATATCGTGGATCTGATCGACGAAGACCCGCGTGATACGCTCGATCTCTTTCCGCGAATACTGCTTGGGATCGACGCCGATGCCCCCTTTGGCTCCACCATAGGGGAGGTCGACGACCGCTGTCTTCCAGGTCATCAACGAGGCCAAGGCCCGGACTTCGTCGAGATCGACCGAAGGATGGTAGCGCAAGCCCCCTTTCATCGGTCCACGCGCGTTGTCATGCTGAACGCGAAAGCCGACAAGGGTTTCTACCGTCCCGTTATCTCGCTCGAAAGCTACCTGAACCGAAACCTCGCGCTTGGGGGCGATCAACAGTCGACGCGTCCACTCGGGCATCTTCAACTGGTCCGCTGCCTGGTTGAAGTAGTACTGAGTCGCTTCGTAGGCTCGCATGCGCGTCGATTCCTGGATCAAGGGCGGTAGAGGTCGTCGTGCCCCAAGTATACTATTTTTTCCGGCGGCGGTTCGGGCTTCGGAACGACAGCCCATCCGCCCGCCGTGGCCCGCCTGTTCAGGGCGAGGGAGACTTCCGTGGCGAAAATTTTCTCCGAGGCTTGGGTACGCCGGGGGGGCAAAAGTCGCTTTCACCCAGGAGTCGGGTGCTTTTCCAAGTCGCTCGTTCCGGTCCCAGGCCGCCGGGTTTGGGGAAAAGGTTGGGCGGCGGTCGGCGATGGCTGGGAAAGGTTGGTTTTCTGATTCCGCTGGGGGATGGCCTACCGAACGCGATCGCGGCAACTAGCATGGAATGCTAGGGGTTGTTGGGGCCTCTTCTTTTGCTTCCTTTCGCTTACAGGTCATTTCAGCCTATGCTTGCCCTTCGGAGTTCCTGGTTAGCCATCGTCCTGGCCGCCTTCTTGGCTGGGGGCGTCCACCGACCGGCGGCTGGCGAAATCGTGACCTATGCCTTAGGAAACAGCCTTACCGCCCCCCTTCACGCCTTGGACCGCCTGGAGAGTCTGACGCAGGGAGAAGCCCCGAATGCGGTAGACCTTTATCGTCAGGTTCGCGGCAGCACGGCCATCACGACTTTCGCCGCTAACCCGAATGTTCCCGGTTCCGATTTCGCGGATCCGCTGGGGACTTACGACGTGGCCTTTGCCAACAATCATTTCGATATCGTTACCTTGCAACCATTCTATGGTCCCACCATTCGCCAGGAAGCGGCCGCCGCCGCGCAGATCGTGCAGTTGCTGCGGCAGAATCCGGCGAATACCGCGACCCGGGTCTTGATCCTGGCTACCTGGCCGCAATTGGTTTCGGGGCAGACTTACCAGCAGCAGTGGAACACGACCGGTTTTACCCTCGATTCGGCCTTCGTCCCGTCGGCTCAAGCTTACGACTTATTCATGGCCGAGTTGCGGTTGACGGTTCCCACTGCCGAAATCATCCCGGCCGGGCATGTCTACCATGCCATTGCGGAGGCTCTGCAAACGCCGGGTGGGGTGCCGGGATTAAACTCCATTACCGACTTATACGGGGATCCCATCCATCCCAACAACGCCGGGGCCTACGTCGAAAGCTTGACCGCCTACTCGGTGATCTACGGCAAGTCGCCGGTGGGGTTGCCGTACACCTCGAGTTTTAGCAATCCGAGCTGGGGGGCGTTGTTGGATCCGGCGGCGATCACCCCTGTCCAGCAGCTTACCTGGCAAACGACCCAACCGTTGATCGCGGTCCCGGAGGGAAATGCGTTGACTGGCTGCAGCCTGGCGATGCTTGCTGCGGCCAGTCGGCGCCGTCGCCGCTACGCGGCTTCGTGAGCTGGCTCACGTCAGCTATCGTTGGCCCTCCTGCGTCTTGTTTCCTCGCCTTTCACCCTGTAGCTCTTGGCAAGGCATCGATCCTGGAGCTGCCGCGACCTTGCAACAGCCGCTGGCCGGGCTTCTTTGCGGTAAGGTTTGCCTCCGGCGAAGGCTGTTGGCCGGCTGACGGTGATTTCTCTTCGATCAAAGGCTGATAAGATAGTGGAAAGATCGAGCTCGATTGGGCGGCTTTGCTGCTCCTACTGAGCCGCCAGCCAAACGCCTCGTTTTCAAGGATTCGTGAGATGCTACCGGATCCTTGGAGTGGGGGCTAGGAGAAGAGGAACCGGCCCGCGATGACGATGACCCCCACCCAGGTATGGCAAGCATTCCAGGACCAGGGGCTGGCGACCGCCATGGATTGCCGGCGTTGGGCCGCTGAGCTCCTCGAGCTCGATGGCGAATCAGCCCTCGATTCGGCTTCGGGGATCCTCTCGCGATTAGTCAAGCTGGGGCATGTGACGGCGTTCCAAGCCGAGACTATCCTCGAGCAGGCAGCGACCGTGTTACGCCGAGGACGTTATCGTTTGCTGGCTCCGGTTTCGGTTGCCGGCTTTCCCGATTGGTACGAAGCGAAGGATGTTGAGGGACAATCGCTGGTTTGGCTTTATGTCCTCGAGGCGGATCGTTTGCGCGGGGGAGAGTTTGCCAGGAATCCGCCGAGCCTACGTTTGGCAGGCAGGCATGCGGCCACCACGGGAGAACACCTCCAAAGTTTCACACCGCCGGAGTGGATCAGCCAGGCTTTGGTAATTGCGGGATCCCGTCCGATCGGCCAGCCTTTGCAGGAGATCTTGAAGGGGCCGACAAGCCTGGCCCCCGAAGTCGCCTTTTCGTTGGTAAGAGCCTTGACGCAAGGCTTGGCAAAGCTGCACGCGCAGCAGCTGGTGCACGGTGCGGTAGGGGTCGAACGCGTCTGGTGGGACGGCTCGGACAGGGTGACTTTACTGAGGCAGCCTTTGTTTCCTCCGGCATCGCCTTGTGATGCGCTCGCTCCTGGAACGGCAACTCCTGCCGATCTGGTCGAGGCAGGGCTTCGTTATGCGGCTCCCGAGTTCTGGGCGCCCGGTCAGTCGCCGACGCCGGCGACCGATATCTATGCGCTGGGTTGTTTGTGGTGGGAATTGCTGAGCGGATGCGTACCCCACCCCGGGCAAAAGCTCGGTCAACTCTCGCAGGGAGCCTCGAAAATACCGTTGGTGCTTCCGGAGAGGCTGAAGGACAAGGAGCAACGTCAATGTTTACGGCACATGCTTGCCATGAATACAGACGCTCGTTTCGCCGATGGCGGCCGATTACTCCAAGCCCTCGAGGCGATTGCTGTGCCGGCGGCGGTCGCAGTTAAGCCAGTTGGCTATACGAGCGGCAAAGCGGTCGACAGCCAGGCGACTTCATCGGTCAGGGAATCGGCGGCCGAGGTTTGGGGAACGCGTTATCCTCCGAAGGATAAGCCCATCCCGGACACGACAGACCAGACAACGCTTCCCACCGAATCGCGTTTCTCCTCCACTCCCCGGGTAGATAACGGAAAGCAATCGCCGCGCAGCGCGGCCCAGCCGGGAATGATCTCGGGCAGCACCCGGCCCACGAGCGAAGCCGCGAGTTCCGTTCCGACCTCTCCCGCTTCCACCCCTGCGTTCGCTCCCCATGCCTCGAAATCGCCTCCACCCGCCTCGCTGACCTCGCCATCGCCTTCGATCCCCATCCCTGCACCTGCGGCCGAGGAGGGGCTTGCGCAACCCGAGTCGCCTCCGATGCCAGCACGACCGGTATCACCGACCGTGTCCAGCGCTGCGTCAGCCTCGCCTCGGTCCAAGACGCCGCCTCAAGCAGGCTTGTCTGTTGCAGCGGGGACGCGGCACGCTGGCGATCGGCCAGCCCGCAGGTCCGCGGCCAAGAAAGGGAAGCGACCGGTTTGGCTGTTGCCGGCGATGCTCGGCGGATGCGTCTTGCTGCTGCTTGGTCTGGTCGGCTTGCTTTCACCGAATTCTCCAGGACCATCCATACCACCTCCCGCCGCTCGTACGGCCACCGAGCAGGCCTCGCAGCCGATGACGACTGGGAAGCTCGATCCGGCCGCCGTGGAGGCCCAGGAGGTGCGCGGGGCGACGAAGCCACGCGCGACGAGTGCGTTGGAGGAGCAGTTTAGCTTGACGAGTATCGACGACGGGCAGCCATGGTTGCCGCCTCGAGCGAGTCGCCCCTACGCGTTGACGATGCTTCCACCAGGGGCTCACGGTTTCCTCTTCGTCAAGCCCTCGGCCTGGTCGAGCAGCGCAGCCGGTCGTGCATTGACGGAGGTGTTCTCCATGGAACTGGAAAATCTGTCGGCTGCCTATCGGGAATTTACCAGCTTGCCTTGGTCCGAACTGCAGCAGTGGACGATCGGGCTCTATCCCGGCGGAACCGATGGCTTGTTGCAACTCGTCTACCGCGTCCAATTGAAATCACCGGCCACGGCAGCCGAGATCGCCGTTAATTTTCAAGGTGCCACGGCGCAATCCTTCGGCGAAGGGGAGACGGTGTGGGTAGACGCCAGCCTGGCCGCCTATATCCAACCGCCCAACGGTGGGGCAGAATCCAAGGTGGATACCTTTACCATCGGGCCGTTGAGCCTCATCCAGGATCTGGCCGCTGCCCGAGGGGGAGCGGGACCGCTGCGTCGTCAGGTGGAGCAACTATGGCAGGTGAGCGATGCAGATGCCGATTTCTCGGCGTTGTTGTCGGTAAGTCCCTTCTTCTCCGACGCGCGGAATGTATTGCCGCAAATTTCCAAGCGGGCCCAGGCTATAGCCAAAGCCTTGTTCGATGAAAAAGCTCAAGCCGTGTTGGTCTCCACGACCTTGGAACCGGAATGGTATGTCGAGCTTCGCATGATGGGGGATAATGTCGAGTCCGCGACGAATTTCATCACGGATCTTCAGGAGCGGATGAGGGAGTTGTCTGATCGGGTCGAGGCCGAGTTGGTGGCGAATCCGGCCGAGCCCTATTGGCGAGCTTTGGCGGTAAGGTTCCCTCAGATGTTGCGGGCTTTGGCCAAGTATCAGCGGTATGCCTTAGAGAATGGTCAGGCCATCACCAATGCTTACTTGCCATCGTCGGCAGCCGCCAACCTGTTGATCGCTGGCTGGATGACGTTGAACGCGGAGTTCGCCGGCCAAAGCCAGTCCGGCGGGGGGACAAAGACGCCAGACCAAACTGGGGCCATGGTCGCCGGCGATGCCTTGCTCGACTTTCCCGTCAGCATTGGCTTTGATCAAGAGCCGCTGGATTTAGGCTTGGCCGCCATCGCTCAGGAGGTCCAGGCTGCCTTGCCGCCGGGTAGCCCGGCGGTCGAAATCAGCATCGATGGGAAGGCTTTCGAATTGGCCGGCGTCACGCGGAACCAGCAGATTCGCGATTTTCGTTTTCAAAACCAGCCGTTGCGAAAACTGTTGAACGACATCGCCGGCCGGCTCAATCCCGACCGGACGGTAACCGATTTGTCCCAGGCGAAGCAGGTGGTCGTGTGGTGGCTCGAAGCCGACCCGGCCAAATCGCGGATTGTTTTCTCCTCGCGTCCCGCCGCCAACCAGGCCAAACGGGCCTTGCCGGCCGAATTTGGAATGCCGTCGAATTAAGCGCGGACCACTTCCAGGAAGATGATATTCTGGTTTTCTTCCACGCGGAGGACGATTTCCTGGATATCCTCCTGACGGATGAGCTTGGTCAAGCCGAGCATCGAGAAACGGTCGCGATAGACCAGGAACCAGTCCATGCATGCCTCCATGTAACCCACATCGGCGATACCCGGCAGGAAATTGGCCAGGACCAGGCGACCTTGGGGGCGAAGCAGTTGGAAGAGGTGGTAGGTCAGGCGTTGGGCGGCTTTCTCATGGAGGTAATCGTACAGCCCGGTCGAGTAGACCAAATCAAAAGGCCCACAGGCTAACTGACCAGTCAACAGTTTACGGATGTCGGCAGTATGCGTCGAAATCCCCAAACGATGATGGTTGCGATGGACTTCCTCGAGACTTTCAGGGTCGGCATCGAGGGCGAGGTACGAGCCGAAGCGTCCACGTCGGACGGCCGAACTCATGGCTGCTTCCCGCAGATGGCCGGCGGCAACCGCCAAGATTTCCGCTTGATGATTGGCGTACAGGGTGCGGTCGAGCAGCTCGGCGATGTATTCGCGGCGGGCTCGCACTCCCGCCGAGGCGGCGGCCTGCGTCGTGTAGCGAAAAACCTGCTGACCCAAAGCTGACATCTCGGGAACCGGGTACCCTTCCTCGAGGCTGTAGATCATGTCCATCATCACCGCATCGCCGGCATAGCCTCGCGGCTTCGAGAAAGCTCGGAAGGTGAAAGCATCCTGGTGGACCATCGGCAAGACCGGCGAGCTTCGGATTTTCTCGACGACTCGCTTCCATTCATGTGCGGGCAAGGCATGCCGCAAGGTATTGCATTCATGGAAGAGTCGGTGGATGAGTTCCTCCGCCCGCACAGGTTGGTCGGACGCAATCATCGATGGCAATTGAGCAGCGATTTCGTCGAGGAAGCTTAGTGAGAGGTCGGGAACGGCAGGCGGTGCGGGATCGATCCGCAACAAACGCTGGTCGGTCGGTGAACGATGCCAGGGAGTATCCTGGACAACCGAAGAAACCTGGGTTGTTTTCGCGAAAGAGATGGCCATAGGCAGCTACTTGCGATCCTGGATCGCGGTTTGGAATCGATAGGGTGAAGGCAGTGACGTTGGGAGAGCATCGAAGTCCAAGGTGTAACGCACGGGTTGTCGCATGGCGGCAGGATAACGTTGGACCATCGATGCTTTCAAAGGATTTGTGGAAAAAAAGATGCCGAGCACGGCGAAGCGGCGGAACAACCGATATCCTCGGCAAGGTCTTTTTAAAATTTTCCGAAGATGAGGGTCGCTGAAGTGGACTCGACGCCAAGTCGTGGTCTATTTTCCTGTCCGCTTCTGGAATTCGATGACCACGGCGGTCGGTCATCGAGGCTCCGCCAGGTCCATCGGCGGTAAGCGATGGAAAAGCGTACGCGTTTGATAAGCGACTGTCGGATTGGGTGTTGCCGTGATCGATGCTGCGTCAGTCTTCAGCGGTACCCAAGAGGTTCGTCAGCCCACCGCCGACAGCCACAGCGATGGAACGCGGCTAAAACTGGAAGAATGGCTGAAGGCTCAGCCTGAGGAACGACGGCTCGAGCACATCCTCGATACCGCCATTCAGATTCTCGATATCTTTTCCAGTTGGCATGGTCAGCGATCGATCTACGGCCGGTTGAATCCGCAGCGTGTTCAGGTGCGCCGTAGTTCGACCTTGATCGAGTTGGACTACGAGCCGACCATTGCCTGGGATGCGGCGGGGAATCTCGATTCCAGGAAAATTGCCGAGGCCATTTATCTGGCTCCGGAACAGACCGGAGCCTTGGCCCGCGACTCGAGTCCCGCCACCGACCTGTATTCGCTTGGGCTGGTGCTTTATCGTTTGCTGACGGACCGCGAACCGTTCGAGGCGGCTTCGCTGAGCGACTTGTTGCATCTCCAAATGACGTGGATGCCCGGTAGTCTGCGGATGCGCGGAGTCGCCATCCCGCGAGCTTTGGATGAATTGGTATTGCGGTTGGTTCGGCGCGATCCATCGGATCGGTACCAATCCGCCGACGCGGTGCGTTTCGACTGCCAGCGAATCCTCGACCAGGTCCGAGGGGGGCTTGCCTTCAGCGATTCGCCGATCGGTACGAAGGATGCTCGGACGCAGTTGTGTCGCCCTTCCTTCCTTGGCCGTCAGGAATGGTTGGAAAATTTTCTTTATCGCCTCGAATCCGACCTGCGCATTGCCCATGATCCTTGGCTCATTCGCAGCGCACCGGGCCAGGGTAAGTCGGCCTTGCTGGAAGAATTCGCCAACGAGAGCTTAGCGCGGCGGATGGTTACTCTACGGGCTTACGGTAAGCGTGGAGACCACCGTAGTCCCTTGGCCGCTATCCGCGGCATCCTCAACGATCTCAAGCTGGCCTGCCAGTCCTTGCCCGAATTGGCCAGGCATCTGTCGACGGCCTTGGACCCGCATCGCGATGCCCTCCGATCGATCCTGGATTGGCTTTGGCCGGGCCTGCATGAACACGGGTCCTCGGTAGAAGATGGCCCGGAAAGTTTTGCTGGCCAGCGTTTCAAGCAGGCCTTGGCGGCATTGCTGGAAGCCTTGTTGCAGTCGCCGGTTCGGGTGGTGGTACTCATCGATGACTTGGACTTTTGCGATGAGATCTCCAAGGAATTATGGTGGGACTGGATTCACGCTCAGGCCAGCAATGCCCACAGTCGAACGATCTTCGTGGCCACGCACACCGAGGAGTTTCACGACCGAATGGTCGATCGTCGATGGATTTTCAGCGAATCCCTCGGTTCGATGAGCGATGAAGATCTGCGGCGGTTGGTGCAGTCGATGGCGGGTAACTTTCCGTCGGCAGCAACCCAGTTGCTCATCAATGCTGCCCAAGGTAATCCCTATGTCTTGATTTCCCTGATACAGTCGATGGTGCAAGCCAACCACGTGGTCGCCGGTCCGAACGGTTGGCAGGTGAGGGAATTGGCGCTGGCGACTTTGAACCATAGCGTTTCGGGACGGAGCGATTTCACCTTCAAGCCGGAGGAGCTGAGTCCCGGAACCCGTCGGATCCTGACAGCGGCCGCGATCCTGGGCAAGAGTTGTTCGCTGGCAGAGGTGGGGATGCTGGCCAAGCTCCCGGTCGCCGATGTCCAGCAGGCGGGGGAGTTGGCGGTCCAGAAACAGTTGGCTTGGTGCGATTTCTCGCGGCAGCGGCTAGGGTTTTTGCAGGAGGATGTACGGCAGCGGCTGCTTCAGGATTTATCGTCCTACGAGTCGAAAACGTTGCATGCTGAAGCGGCGGCGATGATCGAAGGCATTGATCCGGAACGCTGTTATGAATTGGCAGACCATTACGATCGGGCTCAGGATCCCCAGGCGGCGGTCTTGCATAGCTTGAGGGCGGCCAAGCTCTCGCGTCGACAGTATTCGAGTCGTCTGGCCATCCATTTTTATCAAATGGCACTCCGGCATCTGCCGGTGGAAGAACGAGCGATACGCCTCGAGTCGGTGGAGTCGCTGGCCGAGATCTACCTTTCCATCGGCGAGTATGATGCCGCTGAGCATGCCTTAGGGGAGGCGCTGCAAGTGGCCGATTCGCCGCTGGCCAAGACGCGGCTCCGCGGGAAAATGGGGGATGTGGAATTCAAACGCGGTCGGATGCAGCGGGCGGTCTCGGCCTACACCCAAGCCTTCGGTTTGACTGGATGCGTGATTCCCTCCTCGACGCTCGCGATGCTCGGCGAATTGACCCGGCAGGCAGCGCTCCAGCTTTGGCACACGCTCTTTGGCCGGCCTTCGCAACGTTGGCTAGCCGATGAGCTTCATCGGCTGCGCTGGAGCCTCTACAGCCGATTAGCGCATACCTACTGGTTTAGCCGCGGCTCGTTGTGGACGCTGTACGCCCATCTCAAGGGAATGAATGAAGCCGAATGCTTCCTGGATAGCCCGGAGTTGGCCAAGGCCTATTCGGAGCACGGGCCTGTTTGCAGCCTGCTCGGCTGGTTCCGCCGCGCGGAGGAGTACTCCCAACGCTCGCTGGCAATTCGCGAAGCGGCCAATGATCTGTGGGGCAAAGGTCAGACGCTCTCCTACCTGAGCGTGGTTCATCTCGCGGCGACCCGCTTCGAGGAGTGCGTTCGGGTGGCTGGCGAGGCGGTACAACTGTTGGATCGTACCGGCGATGCCTGGGAGACCAACATGGCCAAGTATCAGGGGGCATGCGCGCTGATGCGGTTGGGACGCTATCGGGAAGCGGCCGAACTAGCCAGGTCGATGTATCGCAATGGGGTGCAAATCGGCGATAGCCAGGCCGCCGGTATCAGTTTGGATATCTTGATGCGCACGGCCCCCGGTTGGTTGACAGCTTCGATGATCCAGGAGCAAGCCGAACTCGAGCGCAGCGACGCCCAAAGTCACGCCCAGACGCAATTAGCTCGCGCCTTATGGTTGATGCGCGAGAACAAGTATCAGGAGGCGGCGACTGTCCTCGAGGAAGCCATCCGCCGCTGCCGCAAGGCTGGGTCGATCAATTCGTACATCAGTCCCTGCTATGCCTGGCTGACTACCGCCCGGCGGATGATGACCATGACGGTGGCCAGGTATGACCAGACTAACTATCGACGCTGGTTGAAAGCGACGGCGCAAGCCGCGGCCAAAGCCTGTCGCCTGGCCGATAAGTATCAAGCGGATCGATCGCATGCCCTCCGCGAAAGGGGGTGGAGCAAGCTCTTGAACGGCAAGCCCCGCGCGGCGCTACAGGATTTCCGTGAAAGCATTGCCGCTGCTCGAAGATCGGCGGAGGCCATGGAGGAATGGCAGAGCTTGCGGGCGATTTGCGAGATCGAGCAGTCGCTGGGGAAACGCCGGTTCCCGGTCAGCGAGGCCGAACGGACCCGCTGGCATTTCCTGCAACAACAACTCGCGGATTCGATCGGTCTGATCGATTCTCGACAGCATCAGGCGACATCGATGTCGCTGGTCGATCGCTTTGATAAACTTCTCGATGACGGTCGGCGTATTGCCCGCTCGCTGAGTCGCGAGTCGATCCTCAAGGAGGTTTGTCTCGGCGCCCAGCATTTGATACGCGGTCAGGAAGTCCTTTGGTTCGAGAAGCTGCCGGATAAAGCCCAGTGGTCTGTGATCCATGGGCTAGCTGCTGACGATGCATCGCTTTCCTCGCAAGTCGATACCGCCCATACAGCGATCCTCGAGGAGACGATTCACGACGGTGAGGTCCGCTTTTATTCGTCGAAAGCCGGGGTCGGTTTGATTCGCGGAAGTCTGATCGTGGCACCGATCCGCATGCAGGATAAGATCGTGGCTTGTCTGGTCATCATCCATCGCGAAGTTGAAAATCTCTTCGGCATCAATGAAGCCAAATTGCTCGAATTCATCGCCGCCATCGCCGGGGCGGCCCTGGAGAATTCCGAAGGATTCGATAAGCTCCGCGACATCAATCTCTCGCTGGAGCAGCGCGTCTCCGATCGCACGGAGGAGTTGCGGAAAGCGATGGCGATTGCGTTGGCAGCCAGTCAGGCCAAGAGTCGATTCATGGCGACGATGAGCCATGAAGTCCGCACGCCGCTCAACGGGATCCTCGGTATGGCCAGGCTGGCGCTGATGCATTGCCAGGACAGCCGCCAAATCAACTATCTCGGCACCATCCAGCGTTCGGGCGAGTCGCTGTTAAGCTTGCTTAACGACTTGCTGGATTTCTCCAAACTGGAAGCTGGAAAAATGACGGTCGAGATGATTCCTTTCGAC
>JBILTQ010000154.1:0-11598 GCA_044371435.1 Pirellulaceae bacterium
AATTCATGCTCCAACAGAGCGGCGGTGACCGAGAGGGCGGTCGCGATGTAGGGAGAGATCAGCAGCGGTTGCAGGCGGGACCAGGCCAGCTGATCGGCTTTTTTCAACAGCGGCGCATGGGCGAGGACGAAGCCGATACAGTTGGCTTCGTCGTTGGATAGTCGCCAACGCTCCTGCCAGGCGTTGACCAACCGTCGTTTTCCATCCCCTTCTCCGTTCCCGGCCAAGCCTTCGTCCGCGGCGTTCGAATCCGATTCCTCTCCCGCTTCCGTTCCGTCGGTAGGTTTGCCTGGCTCCGACAACAAGCACCCGAAGAGCCCGAGCGTTGCCTCGAGATCCATCTGTTTTAATCGACCAAGGTGTTCCATCAAGCGTTCTTCGCCGGTGACGCTATCGAGGATCAGCGTCCACTCGGGCATCAAAACCCGGAGCAAGCGTGCCTCCCGCATCAAGGCTATGGCTCGCGTGCGACTGGGATGCGAGAACATCTTGCGGAGTTCGGCCGCGATCCGTTCGGGACTGACGACGACAATTTCTTCGGCCATCTGCTCGATCGATTTGCCGGTAGCCGGGTCGAGTTCAAAATTCAAGCGTGCGGCAAAACGAATAGCCCGCAGCAATCGCAATTTATCTTCGCGAAATCGAGCCTCGGGATTACCGATGGCCCGGAGGCGACGGCGTTCGATATCGCCCACCCCATCGATGTAGTCGATAATGTGCCGGCGCAAGGGGTCATAGAACAAACCATTGATCGTAAAATCACGGCGTTGGGCATCCCATTCCGGTGTGCTGAAAGTCACTTCGTCCGGGTGTCGGCCATCGGAATAAATTCCGTCGCGGCGGAAGGTAGCGACCTCGACCTGATGCTGAATGCCATCGATCTTTTGATGCACGCAGACCACCCCGAAGGAGGCTCCGATAGCCAGCGTTCGTCGAGGGCCGAATATTTCCCGAATTTGAGCAGGAGTGGCGGTGGTAGCGACATCGTAATCGGTGGGTTGCTTACCCATGACGAAGTCGCGGACGCAACCGCCGGCGAAGTAAGCCAGATGCTGTTGCTCCGCCAATCGGTGCACGATACGCTCGGCAAAATTGCAAGCCGTAGTCGTGGGTATCGAAGTCCAAGGGTGGACTTTCGGGGATAAGGAGTTGGTCAAGCGGGGCTGTTCCGTCATCGGGATTGGATAAAATGGGAGGTCAAGTGATCGCTGGCGTGCATCCTTCGAGCAGGAAATCCGAATGACCCAAGACAACCCTCCTCCTTCTCGCCATGGAGTCGTCGCCGTGATTCAGGAAGGTCGCCGTTATCTGGTGATTCGCCGTTCCCTCAAGGTTCGGGCTCCGGGATTGCTCTGCTTTCCCGGCGGTCACATCGAGCCGGGGGAAAATTTTGAAGAGGCCATTCTACGCGAGATGATGGAAGAGTTGTCACTCCCGGTGCGTGTTCGCAAGCACTTATGGACATCGATCACGCGTTGGGGGACACGACTGGAGTGGATGCACGTCGAACGCTTGGAGGAGGCAGAACCATTGCCGAATCCCGAGGAAGTCGCCGAAGTCCACTGGATGGAGGAATCGGAGTTGCTTGGGGGACTCGATGTCCTTGGCAGCGTCCCGGATTTTTTCGAAGCCCTGCATCAGCAGATTTTTCATCTCACCGACGAACATCAGACCGAGTGCTGAACGCCCCGTGACTCTCGACTCTTTGCGTTCCCCGAAACCCCGCTCCGGACGCCTGTGGTTGCTGGCCTGTACCGGGCTCTGCGGCTTGCTGACCGTTCCCTGCCTGCAGCGGTGGGACACGGGGATCTCGACTGCCTTGCGACAGCGACAACTGCCGGGGGACCTCGCCAAAGCTATCGAGCTGTCGGAGTTCTTCGCCCACGGGTTCGGGGTCTGCCTGATCCTGGCGAGCTTGTGGTGGTTG
Organism: Pirellulaceae bacterium; assembly: GCA_044371435.1. Classification (GTDB taxonomy): domain Bacteria; phylum Planctomycetota; class Planctomycetia; order Pirellulales; family Pirellulaceae; genus JAIYDQ01. The sequence goes on from JBILTQ010000154.1 coordinate 1,928, forward strand.
CATCGGGAACGCCGTGGCGAGTTGGCCAAGGCGGCGATCCTGACCGTGGCAGCCGGGGGCTTGGCCAATGGCCTGAAATTGATTTTCACCCGTGTTCGCCCGCATGCGGATACCAACGCCGACAGTTTCGATAACTGGTTTCCCCTTTTTCATGGTTCTTTTTGGGATTCGACCCATCGCAGTTTCCCCTCGGGACACGCGGCTACCGTCGTGGCGCTGGCTATCGGCTTGAGCACGATCTATCCACGCGGCAAATGGATTTTTGCGAGCTGCGCCGCTTTGGCCTGCCTGCAGCGAATTCAGTCGGGGGCGCATTATCCCAGCGATGTCCTAACGGGGATCGCCATCGCCTTTGCCTCGGCCAGCCTCCTCTGGCCTTGGCTCCACGCTCCACCCCGCCGCTAGAGCGCCGTACCCGATCAGGCCTTGGAGCGATCGAGAAGGTCTCTTCCCTCTTTGCCTGGCCCTGGACTCTCGACGTCCACCAGTTTTTACGAGGCTACCTTGTTTTCACGAGGCTAGCTGGCTGGCCTGCACAAGCTATTTATTCGGCATGGCGATATAGCCGGGCCAGTCGGCGGGCGGAGTACGACCATGCTGCGCGATAAAGACCGTGAGGAAATCCTTAACTCGATCTTCCGCCGGAACGCGGTGGAGTAGGCGGAAAGCCTCCGACCATTGCCGCTGCTGGAAGGCGGCCAAGGCCTGCTCGTAAGCCGAAACATGCTCATCGCTGAGGAGCGATTCCGGTCCTGCCGGCGGTAGCAACTCGCTTACCATCAAGGGGGTCTTGAAACCGACCGGCAGCAGGCGAGCGACCCGACGGACCCGGGCGATCGAGGGATCGACATGCTGTCGAAGATACTCGGCCGTCGTCTCATCGATCAGGATCGGTGCTTGCAAGGGCTTGGTCAGACTTTCCAAGCGTGAAGCCAAATTGACGACTGGCCCGAAGACCGTCACCTTGACTTGATCGACCGTTCCGATCCGCCCCGCAACCGCGCGCCCGCTGGCGATTCCCAAGCCGGCGCGAAAACCGGCTAATGGATGATCCGGCAAGGCGGCGGCAGCTTCGAATTCAGCCCGGATCGCCAAGGCGGCCAAGGCTGCTTTGGGGACGGTTTCGGGCGAGGCGAATGGCCATCCCCAGAAGCCCATGGCCGCATCGCCATGAAAATCACCGACGACACCATCGCTGGCCAGGATGTGATGCGTCATGACCCCCAAGGCATCGCTGACCCGGCGCAGCAATTCCAGCAAGCGGTCGGCCGACTCCTCACTCTGCTTGGCAAAACCACGCAAATCGCAGAACAGTACCGACACCTCGGCTTCGCGCGGGGCCAGGACTTCATCCGGATCCCGATGCGCCAAGGCTTGCCGAACGACCGGGGCAAAGAAAGGCCGCAAACTATCCTGACGGCGCTGCAACAACCGATTTTGCCGTAAGCTGATCAAGGTAGTTCCCGCCAGCTCGGTGAACTTGAGGTCATCTTGCAGATCCCCGGTCAAGGTCAAGGTGGCATCGCGGATCGCGGCCCCCGCCAACACACCGAAATCACCAGCCACATAGATCGCCCAGCCCGGACTGACCTCGCTGACCAGCGGCGTGCAGAAGGCCCAATCGATATTCTCGCTCTGCGTGTAGGAACTGGCTTGCTCTGCCAGCGTGCGGCTCCAAACATGCAGCACGCTCTCTCCACTCCGCACCGCCTGACGAATCAAGCCGGCCGACGGAGTGAACTGGTGGCCAGTCAGGCTACGGCTATCCCAATGCAAGACGCGGATACTATCGTCGGATACCGACGAGGACCCCGCAGCGTTTTCGACTGGCCCTGGAGCAGGTGCCGGTGGCGAGGGTGGCAGGGAAGGCGAAGCCGTTTCGACAACCGCCTCCCCGGATACTACCTGCTCATCAGCCACGATCGCCACGAAACCAGCCCTGGCGATCCCTTGCAGCAGCAGGTTGACGACGTGACGAAATAGCTCCTCATCGCGGTTGCTGGCCTGGATGATTTCCGGCAAGCGACTGAGGACATCGATCCGTTCGTCGGCATCGCGAAACCGCGACTGCCGCAGCCGCGAAGCTGCGAAGGTCTGCTCGGTCACCGCCGGCAATTCCTCAGCCGACCCAAGGACGCGAACCCGTTGGTCGACGAGGCTGAAAGTCGTCTGGCCGATGACGAAATGCTCGCCGATTGCCGCCTCGAACTGATCGCGGCGAACCCCTTGATAAAAAATAGGATTGCGGGCATCGAGCAATCGGGAAACCGCCAATCGCGAGCCGTTCCAATACAGCTCGGCATGCCGCCGCGAGACGCGGTCATCCCAAGCCACCGACCAACCGTGCGAAGTACGCCCCACGATCACCGGCCCGTTCGAAGGTGCCGTCGGCAAGGCTCGGCGCCAGCGATCCTGAGGCCGCGGGCCTTGAGCGATTAAGTCAGGCATCTTGGCAAAATACTATTCGACGACATGAAGCGCCAGCTGTTCACTCGGTTGCCACGGCGCGAAACGGCGGGAATAGTATAGCTTCAAACCATTCAATGCATGGTAGAGACCGCCGCAATCGAGATCGGCGGAGCGGGTGAGTTCCAACAGCTTGCACAGTCGCTCGACAGCCCGCACCAGCCAGGGCTCGGCTAGTTTTTCCGCCGGCAGCGCGAAAGACAAGAACTCGATGGTATGGCCGGTGGAGCTGATTACGGCCGAGAGGTCGGAGGAGGTCCCTGGACGCTGGGTATGATTCGTTGAAAAGGTTCCATCGGGATTTTGGAACCGCTGGATCCGCTCGATAGAATCGCGAATCTTGTCGTCCGCCAACTTCCATCCCCCCTCGAGGCTACCGCCATGCTTCTGGCGAAACTGCACCGCGTGGGCCAAGCCCATCAAGCGATGCATGCCGCCGCATGGGCTTTGCCCCAGATCCTGCTTGGCTTCAAATCCCGCCAACGGCTCGAGCGTCCAGGTTTTTCCATCCTTGGCCACCCACGATTGCTCCTCGGGAAAATATCGGGTGAGGGCGATGATCGTCCAGGAATATTCGAGCACTGGATTGTCGGAAACATCCCACTGTGCCTGCCGTGCCCAATCCAGGACGGTGAACGTTTTACCGCGAGCTTCGACCTCGCGCGTCAAGGGGACGCCGATTTGAGCCAAGATCGCCAACCATTGGTCGACGTGCCCTTGGCCGATGTAACTTCCCGGCTCCAACTTGGCCTTTAAACCCTGCCGTCCCGTGGTGGGGAGGGTATCGCCCGGGGCTAACTCCCAACCTTGGACGACCCCTTGGTGGAACAGATAATCCAGGGCCGAACGTCGCTCCTGACCGACCTGCAGCGGCAAGGCGTCGGCGTAAGCGATCACCCCGTGCATGATCTGCCAGGCGGCGTTGCTTTCGCTGCTGAGCAGTCGGTGGGAAAGGTTGTCCTGGAGAACTCGCTCCAACCTCATTTGGAGCGTCTCAGCGTCGGCGGTCGGAGCGGGTGCGGTCGCGGCCTGGTGGCTACCGCCAACAGATGCCGGCTGGCTTGCGACCAACTCGTCCCGAAGCTTCTCTTCGTCTAAACCCGACAGCTTCTGGCTGCAACCGACGGCAAAACCGAGGGCGATCAGCAGCATTCGAAAGCAACAACCATACCACAGCTCCCCCGGGGGGGCGGAACCGCGAAGCCTCGCGGCCAGTTCCATCCCAAACATCCTCAGTCCCTAAAGCTCTTCCCAAGCTATCAAACGACCGCACCGCTACCAAACACCCGCGGTAGAAACTCTTCAAAATCGCACCCGGAGCCTATGCATCGGCCGCCAGACCCTTTGCCTTTGCTCACGCCTCTCTAAAATAGAACGGTTTGAAAAGATGGGAAGGCTGGGGCGGTCGATTCCCCCAAAAAATTTGGCATAAGTTATGCGTATTCAGCGAACCGGGTACGAGAAGCTGCCAAAATAGAGGCAAGTGCCCTCGAGGTCGTGTCCCTTGGAAGCCAGAAGGAAAGCCAATTCATGTTCTTGTTTTACATCCTCACCCTCCCCGCCGTCCTGCTCGCCTTTTTGGCTCAGTGGATGGTGCAGTCCGCCTTCCGCTCGATGAGCCAAGTCGCTGCGCCGTTGACCGGTGCCCAAGCAGCTCGTCGCATTCTCGATTCCCAGGGGTTGCGCAACGTTCCGGTGGAGATGGTCGATGGCCACCTGGCAGACCACTACGACCCCTCGACGAAGGTGGTCCGGCTGAGCCGCGATGTCTACGGAGTCAATTCCATGGCCGCCGTCGGGATCGCCGCTCACGAAGTGGGCCATGCCATCCAGGACGCTCAGCGTTATAGCCCGCTGGTAATCCGCAATTTGGCGGTGCCGGCGGCGAATATCGGCGGCAGCCTGGGATCGATCATCCTGATGGTCGGCCTGTCGATGATGCTCTACGCGGCAGCCCCGCTGGGCAAAGTCGTCTTCCTGGTCGGGATCGTCCTCTTCGGCGCCACGGTCGTTTTCCAACTGGTCAACCTGCCGGTGGAATTCGACGCCAGCTCGCGGGCCAAGACGCTGTTGCTCGAAAATGGCATCGTCAGCGGTCCCGACCTGCCTTACGTCAGCAAGGTGCTCAACGCGGCCGCCTTGACCTACGTGGCAGCTACCTTGCAGGCAGTCTTGACGCTGGCCTATTACGTCATCGAATACATGGCCCTTTCGTCTCGCGATCGCTAAGGTGCTGTGGAATTCTGAACGCGGCAGCCCTTAGCGACTAAGGCGACGGGCTAGCCGTCCTTTCGGCGATGAGCTTGTCCAGTTCCTCTCGCAGCTTGCCGAGAATATCGCTGTACGGGAAAGCGCCGAGCGGTTCGCTTTTCCGTTTCAGGTTGACCCGTTGCGGACCGCACCATAACCCCAGATCGGCATCATCGGTCTCCCCCGGTCCGTTGACACGACACCCCATGACGGCGATGGTGATGGCGTAGTCTTTGGCATAGCTCGACATTTCCTTGACCTGCTGGGCCAACTCGACGAAGGCTTCATTCTCGACCCGCGAACAACTGGGGCAGGAAATGATGTTCAATTGCGAAGGGTTCAGCGGCACCACGCTCCGCAAACGACCGGCATAGATATCGTCGATGATTTCCTTACCGGCAAGGATCTCTTCGTTCTTGCGGGAATTGGGGACCGTCAGCGAGACGCGGACCGTATCGCCGATGCCGCGTCCCAAGAGCTGCTCGAAGGCCACCCGGGTCTTGATGATGCCGTCGGGAGGCAGCCCGGCTTCGGTGACCCCAAGGTGAATAGGAACCTCGGGCCGCAACTCGGCAAATCGCCGATTGACTTCAACAACCTTGGCCGGATCGCTATCTTTCAGCGAAACGACGTAGCGGGTGAAGCCCAACGAGTCCAGGTAGTCGCAATGTTCCAGAGCCGATTCGATCATCGGGCTGAGGCTGTCGTTCTCTGCGAATTTCGATTTCTTATCGGGATCGACGCTGCCGCAGTTGACCCCAACCCGCATCGCACAATCATGCTCGCCGGCGATCGCCGAGAGATACTTGACCTTCTCCTGCCAGGACTTGTTCCGCTCATGATGGTAGAGGTGTCCCGGGTTGTAACGGATTTTGTCGACATGCGGTGCGACCTTCTCCGCCAACCGGTAATTTTCCTGAAGATCCACCGAGAGGTTAGCCGTGGTCTGTCGGCGGATCTCCGCCAAGGCAGCCGCGTCTTTGTCGCTGTCGACCGCTATTCGCACGACTCCCGCACCGGCTTGCTCGAGGAAATGGACCAAGGCCACCGTCGCGTCGATATCCGTCGTATGGGTAGCGGTCATACTCTGCACCGCGATCGGATGTCCCGAACCGATTTGGATGGAGCCAATGCGGACGCTACGAGTCGGATTGCGTTGAATCGACATGCTTCGCTTGCTTCTTCGTCAAAAGGATGACCTTGAACTTCCTCGCCCTCGAATCCGGCGAGCCGTCGGGGTTCGCCGATGTTACCCAGGGCACTTGCTGCCGTCGAACCACACCTCGGGCGAGGGCCTGTCGCCGGGGAGCGGACTGCAGCATTCTATCGAGAACCGTCGTCGGAGGGCAGCCGCAACCGGGATCGCTCAGCCACAGCAAGTAATCGCTGGGTCGGGTAGCCGGAGATGGGGCATGGATCCGCTCGCCTTATCCAGGCAGCGATTCCACGTAAAGGTTTTTTCCCCGGACCTCGCTGACGACGATCGGCGTTGCTGGCTCCAACAGGGCATCGGGGGAATGGATATCCCAATAGCGTCCCTCGATCAAAGCGGTGCCGATGGGAGCGCAGCGGGCGGTGACCACGCCGCGTTTTCCTACCATCTGCCGGAGGTCCAACCTCTCCGGCCCGAGCGGCTCGGGCTGCGGTTCCAACTTGAGCATGCGGATCATCGGCAGATGCTCGAGTTGGTTGCGCAACAGGTAGAGAGTTGCCAACAATCCGCCCAAGGCGATGGCGATTTGACCGGTGCTGACCGCCAATTTCGACCACTGGTAATCGTTGCTGGGAATGATGAAGGTTTGACTGGAAAGGATGATCCCCGCCACCAACATGGCAAACCCGCCAAAACCAAAGATCCCGAAACCGGGCAGTACGAAAAATTCTAAACCCAAGCAAAAGATGCCTCCCAGACAAAGAATGACCTCTAGCCACTCGGCAGTGCCGTTGAGGAATCTCATCCAAAAGAAAAGCAGCATGCAGATCAACGCCAGGAAACCAGCAACTCCAAGGCCGGGGGTGGTCAGCTCGTTCATGAATAGAATCATCGCCATGGTGATCAGCATCGTGGCCAACCACTCCTGATCTGCCAGGTGCCGCAACCATTGCTCCCACGGGGTAACGCGTTGCGGCTCAGGCAATCGCTCGACCCCCAACTCGTTGGCCAGCCCGGCTTGATCGGCAATCAGCTGCTGCCACCACTGCCGCTGGATCCCTTCCTCGGCCGACATCCCCAGCGGGAATCGCTCGCCTCGTCCCCCCTTCCAAGCTGCGAAATCGGGGCGTTGGGCGAACAGCTCGTCATCGCCTAACAATTTCTGCCCGCGCTGGTTGGTGTACTCGCGCAGCTGGAGGTCGGGGGTTAACAGGGCATAGAAATGACTCTCGGGACGACCAGTCTTGGCCGCCAACCCCTCCCAGTCCAGGCGTCGCCGGCGGACCTCTGGGGCACTGATGGAAGCCTCCCCCGGCCCACCTAAAACCGAACGTGGCCGCAGCAGCAAGCGATCGCAGGCGAGCGCGATCAACGCGGCATCGCCTCGGGCTTCGCCATCCACCCAAGCCAAGGTTTCCCAGCGAGTGTCATCGATATCAGCGATATAGTTAGCCAAACGAAGGCTGGCCTCGAGATCGCCACCTGGCGATCGGAGGGAAAATACCATCAGATCGATGTCCTCTTTTTGCATCGCCTCGGAGATCAGCCGCATCCATCGGTTGGCAGCCGCCTCGTTGATCGCCCCGCGGATTTCGATAACCAAGGGTCGCGGCGGGCCTGCGTTCAGCCGTTGTCGAGGCTCCTTCCAGGCCGTTACCCCCAGCAACTCCTGCAGCCGCTTTTCATCCTGGGCGACCTGCGTGATCCAGCGCCAGCCTCTCGCCTCCTGGCCGACGAAATTGCCTAGCTGGCCCGGAATCGATAGTTGCTTTTCGGCTAAAACTTTCCCTGCCTCCCGCAAACGCTCCAACTCTGCCTGCTGTACGAAAACCGTCTCGGCGTCTACTAAATCGGCTTGGAACAGGGTGATGTCGCGATCGAGCATCGATCGCACGGCATCGACTGGAAAGAGTTGACGCCGACGAGCGATCGCCAAGTAGCCTTCGACCACTAGCGGATCGATGACTTCGTCTTCGACTGCGACCCGGCCGATCTCGGCCAAGGGAGCCATGGCAATCTCTTCGCAGGCTAAGGCAATCAAAACCGCATGCCCTTCGATCGATCGCGGCAAATAAGCGATCGATCGTATGCGGGCTCCCGTCGGGCTGATCAGCCATCGGGCGAGCGACAAACTCCGCTCGAAAGGTGTGCCTCGGCCGATAGCCGAATCCGGCCGGCCGGCCGGACCAGCCAATTCCTCTTTCGCTTGAAACTCGAGGACGACCACCGGACGCCCCCCTCCAGCTTGCTGATCGAGCAGTTGCTGCCATTGCTGTTTCAAGCGGCGCTCGTCCGATTCGGCCAGCGGTAAGGGAACGAGGCAACGATAGACCAGACGCTCCGCTTGCTCGCCGTCGCCCAAGGCCGCAGCCCTGTCCGGCGGAAAAGCTTCGATCTCCTGGGCCAAAGGGGGTAAGGTCGGAAGCCAGCCCCAGACCACCCATAACCACACGACCGAAGTTCGAGCCAACACACGACTCTCGGCAAGCCGGACTTTGGAACGGCCACGTCTCATCATATACCGCTACCCTAGAAAGAGCCTTTTCGTTTCAGGGATACGAACAGGCGAGGCCGAGGATGACCGGTAGTTCGCCCCTTTCAAGGATAGCGTTTTTTCGGAGGAAGGCAGTCCCAACGCGAAAGTTACCTGCGTCTCCCGGCTGCTACGGCTGGGAATGCTGAGGAAGCGGGTCGCCGGCTCAGACCTGGTTGGCTTGCGGACGAATATTGAAGCTCAACTTCCAGCGCTGCTGGTCTTGAACACTCACACACCACAACTCGAACATCCCAAGCTCGGTGATCTTCGTATGGAAACGAACGGGGATCGGCATCAGCGGTCGCGGCCGTTCGACCGCCCCAGGCTCAACCATCAGCTCGCCAGCCACCGGAGATTCCGCCGGTGGCAAAGTGACCTCGAGCGCATTGGACTCGATCAATTCCCCCTCATCCCAAAATCTCAGCAATGTTCCGATGGTGTCCTGTGGCCGCTGATGGCTGCTGAAGAAACGGAACTTGGCCGGCTTGCCCACGACCAACCCAAATTGTCGACCAGGCAGGTCGGCCTCGGTCCCTTCTTCCATCCCTTGCGGGGCTACGCACAGGGCATGGAGCGGTCGAGGCATACCGGGAATGGCGGGACCGGTCGATTCGACCCCGACATAGAAGCTACAGGGGGTCCCACCGCGGATGCGAACGCCGCCGTGCAACTTGGCCCAACCATAATACGCCGCACCGCTCGCCACGGCGATGTCGAGGTCATCCTCGCCTCCAAGCTCGCGGAACTCGGCGGTCTCGGGTTTCCAGGACAAGAGCACCTCCATCAATCGCTCTTTCAAACGTCGCGATTTGAAAACGCCACCGTTGAAGAGAAGGCGGCTGGGAAAATTCGACCCGTCCTCGGAGGTAGCTAAGGAATCATGATCTTGGAGGAAGGCCGCGATGTGCCTGGTGATCCCCGTATCGTGTTCGTAGGACAGCCCGATCTCCTGAAGCCCGATCTCTTCAGGGGTTTGCGGTCGATCGCTCGCCTGGCAGCGAGGAAAGAAACCATCGACCAGCAGCGTCTCCAACTCGTCCCGCGGCAAATCGACCGAAACGGTCCCGCCGATCAGTCGACTCCCTCGTCCTAAAACCGACACCGGATAGGCGGTGATGTTCTCCTGCGAAAGCAAGCGTTCCTTGGCGGTCCGACAGGCATGCCATAGACTCACCGCTTGCCAGGCGTTGAGCTTCACCCCTTGGGCGGCAAATTTTTCGGCCGCCCAATGAGCCATGGTAACGTCCATATTGTCGCCACCGACCA
>JBILTQ010000155.1:0-11590 GCA_044371435.1 Pirellulaceae bacterium
TACGCATGGGCTTTGGCTGAACGTTCCTCGCTCCCTCCCTCCCATCAGGTTCGGGAGGAGTCGCGGGAGCGTGGACGATACTTTGCCGATGCTTGGACGGCGTTCGGCCTCTTGGTTTTTGCCGGCGTCGACCCGAATTTTCAGAACTTCCGGGCGAGGGCCGCAGTATGAGCCGCTGCGGGGCTCGGAGCTGCGGAGAGATGTTGGCGGCTGCCACGCCCACGGCGGATTCGGGCCAAGCCGGTTTTGGGGGTCGCGGAGGGATGCATCCGCCGGTCCGCTGCTTCTAGGCGGGAGAGGATGCGGTTACAATTGGCGACGGTGAGGTCAACGAGCCCGGACGACGCTGCGATCGCAAGAAGTCGTTGCAGCCTTGGCCAGGTATCCGCCGTTCCGCAGCCGAAGGGATCGAATCCTTCCGAAGCTCGTCAGGAACTAGCAATGCCGATCACTTTTCTCCTGCGCGACCGGTTGCGGCAGGGAGTCATCCGTGCTTTCGCGATAGAATCCAAAGGGATAAAGGATATGGACTGGCAAAGGGTTGAGCGAGTGGAGGTAGGTACGCTGCCGTCAGGGAAGCTTGGAGGGGCTTGGCCCCGCGTGGTGCTCGGCGGTTGGTTTGCTGTGGCGGCCTTGGCGGCCTGGGGCGGTGCCGGCCAAGTGGCCCGGGGGGATGAGTATGACCTAGCGATTGCCACCTTGCAGCAAACGGAAGAGAACAACGCGAGCAACCAACGGGCGGTCGAGGCAGCGAGGAAACTGCAGGGAGCCCGTCCCGCGGTGCTGCTTCGGGTGTTGGAGGGGATGAAGCGGTCGACACCCGTCGGCAAGAATTATTTGTCGGGGGTTGCCGGCACCCTCTTTCAGCGAGACTCGATCTACCTGAGGAGCCAGCTGGAGTCCTTCCTGCTCGATACGACTCAGGATGGGGAAGCGCGGTATTTGGTTTTTGAGTGGCTCACCGAAGGTCAAGAGTCGCTGCGGGATCAGATGCTGGAAGGGTTTCGCGACGACCCCAGTCTGGAGCTACGCCATGCCGCCATCGGCCGGGCGATCGATCGACTCGACAAAGCTCCGGAGCTGAGCATGCTGCGGAAGTTGCTCGACCAGGCGCGGCATCCCGCCCAGATCGAAAGTTTGGCCAAGAAGCTCAAGGAGGCTGGCGAGACCGTCGACCAGGCCAAGGTCTTTGGCTTCCTCATGACTTGGGATGCGATCGGTCCTTTCGATAACCAAGAACAAAAGCACTTCCATACGGTATACCCGGTCGAACGGGACCTGCTCGGCAAGCCCTTCGATCCTAGCCTGAAGTACAGCGGGAAGTCGGGGGAGGTTGGTTGGCAGTCGATTACTACCGAAGAGGCGACTGGCATCGTGGACCTGGCAGAGTCCTTCAACAAGGAGAAGGGGGCCATCGTTTATGCTCGTACTATCTTCCGTTGCGCCCAGCCGCAGGATGTCGAAGTCCGCCTGGGATGCATCAACGCCAATAAACTCTGGGTCAATGGGCAAGAGGTGTTTACCCACGAGGTATATCATGCGGGGATGTCGATCGACCAGTACATCGGTAGCGTGAAGATGAAGGCTGGCGACAATGAGATTGTGCTCAAGATTTGTCAGAACGAGCAAACGGAGAGTTGGGCGCAGCGTTGGCAATTCCAACTGCGAATCAGCGATGCCACAGGAAAAGCTGTACTGGCTCAAAACCGTTAAGGCCATAAAGGACGAGGACCGAGGATCATGAAGCGATTGATAGTTGTTTGGATTTTGTCGGCGAGCCTGGCATCGCTGGCGGCTCGAGCTGAAGACTGGCTGCAGTTTCGCGGTCCAGAGGCATCGAGTTTGGCGAGGGCTTCGGCGGTCCCGACCGAATTCTCCGAGGAGCCCAAGAAGAATATTGCGTGGAAGACCTCCATGCCTGGGCGGAGCGCGGGGGGCGTCATCGTAGTCGGCGATCAGGTGATTGCTTCCAGCAGCGATGGTTTGGACCAGCGACGCATGTATATCACCAGTTTGTCGACCAGCTCGGGGCAGCGGAGGTGGCAGCAGTCCTTTGTCGCCCGTGGAAGACCCTTCACCCATCCATTCAGCACCAATGCGGCTCCCACACCCGCCAGCGATGGGAAACGGATTTTCGCCTTCTACAGTTCCAGCGACCTTGTCTGCCTGGACCTCGAGGGACAGATCGTCTGGTACCGCTCGTTGGGGACGGAGTTTCCCAAGGCGGGCAATGATACCGGGATGAGCAGTTCGCCGCTGGTGATCGGCGAGACGGTGGTTGTCCAGATCGAATGCCAAGGGGATTCCTTTGTCGCAGGACTCGATACCGTCGATGGCGAATTGAAATGGCGGATGGACCGTCCGCGCAAAGTCAATTGGAATTCGCCGGCGCCGATGACCATGGCCGACGGACGGAAGGTGGCGGTTTTGACTTCGGGTGAGGACATCACGGGGGTGGACGCGGCAAGCGGCCAGGAAGTTTTTCGGGTCGATCAAGGTGCAGCCAAGATCCCTTCGACCTTGGCTTGGGATGGCAAGTTGCTGGTAGCCAGCCAAGGCCTGACGGCCTTCGATTGCCGCTCATCGCCCCCCGTTAAGCTCTGGTCTAACAACAAAGTGGAGCCGGGCAACTCTTCGTTGCTGGTGGTTGAAGATGCGGTCGTCGCCGTCAAGGGCGGGGTCCTTTCGGTAGGTGATTTTGCCGACGGTAGTCTGCGATATAAATTGAGACTGCCGGATGCTGGCTCGATCTGGTCGACCCCGGTCTGCTGCCAGGATCGCTTGTATATTTTTTGCGATGACGGCAAATGCTTCGTCGTCCGCCTTGGAAAAACCGAAGGGGAAATTGTTGCGACCAATAAAATTAGCGATACTGTGCTCGGTTCGCCGGCGGTCAGCGGCAATTCCCTCTATGTTCGCGGTGACCGGCAGGTATGGAAGATCGGTCTTTAGGCCCGGAGGTTCGCCGGTCTTTTCCCCTGGTGCCATCGCCCTGGGAATCGGAAAAGCTCGGATGCTGGAGGGAGGTATCCCGGCGGCATCGAGTGAATGCCGCTGAGCGATACGGTTACGGCGGTATGGATGTTCGTCCGCTGGTTGTTCGCAGGGATGGCTTGGGTTGTAGAAAGAATACTGTTGATGACACGTCGAAAAGATCTCAACCTGAACAGTTTTATCCGGGTGATACCGGACTTCCCCAAGCCAGGGATTCTGTTCCGTGATATTACCCCGTTGCTGGGGAATCCGCTGGCTTTTCGCGAGGTGGTCCATCGCATGGCCGAGGCATTTGCCGAGACTCCGATAGACGCCATCGTGGCGGCCGAAGCCCGCGGTTTTATTTTCGCGGCCCCGATGGCCCTGGAGCTGAATGCTTCGTTCATTCCAGTCCGCAAGCCAGGGAAGCTGCCGCACCACCGCCATAGCTTTAGCTATGATCTGGAGTACGGCCAAGATACCTTGGAAATGCACAAGGATGCCATTCATCCCGGTCAACGGGTGCTGGTGGTGGATGATCTCCTGGCCACCGGCGGTACGGTCGGGGCCTGTATCCGTCTGTTGGAAGAGACCGGGGCGGTCATCGCCGGTTGCGCTTTCTGCATCGAACTGAAGTCGCTCAGGGGACGCGAGAAGCTGGGGAATTACCCGATCCATAGTGTCCTCTCCTATTGAGCCACTGGAGGCTCTCGTTATCGAGGCTTGCCTACCCTCCGCGCGGATCGGTCTCTGCCCTGGCCAGCGGAACTCCGCCTGCAAACTGAGCGGGGTTGCTCGGCGGGGTAGAGAGGGAACGAGCTTTGGACGAGGCTGGTTATCGCGGCGGTCGGTGCTCGGTAAGGAGGGGGTGGCCAGACAACCGGCTTTGCTTTCCAATCGCTGAAGAAGCTCGCCTTCAACCCCCGCTTGATCCTATCTATGCCTGATTCGCAACCCAACCCGCCATCCAGCGAGAGCATCGGTTTTCGCCGCGCCGCCGAAAAGGTCAAAACCTTTCCCGTCACCCCGGGGGTATACCTGATGAAGGATGCCAGCGGCGTGGTGATCTATATCGGCAAAGCGAAAAACCTCCGCAGTCGAGCGTCGAGCTACTTCCTGCAGGCGGCGGCGTTGGAGAGCCGCACGGCGGATTGGGTGCATGAGATCGCCGATATCGATTTCATGGAATGCGCGAGTGAAGTCGATGCCTTGTTGACCGAAAACCGATTGATCAAGGATATCCAACCGCGTCACAACAAGGATCTCAAGGATGACAAGAGCTTCCCCTACTTGATGATCACGACCCACGAAGACTTCCCCCGCGTCGAAGTAACACGGACCCCGAAGGATCGCGGTGCGAAGCTCTACGGGCCGTTCACCAGTGCCGGTCAATTGCGAGGCGCCATTCAGGTCATGCAGCGGGTTTTCAAATTCCGTACCTGTGCTTTGGATATCGACGAAGCGGATCCTCGCTGGCGATGGTTTCGCCCTTGCCTCTTGGCATCGATTGGGCAGTGTACTGCCCCCTGCAATCTTCGGATTGGCAAGGACGAGTATCGCCGTGATATCCGGCGGTTGCAGTTGTTCCTGGAAGGCGGTTCGGTACGCTTGTTGACGCAGATGCGCGAGGAGATGGCTGAAGCGGCCAGGCAATTGGATTTCGAGCGAGCCGCCAGGCTGCGGGATGAAATCAAACTCCTGGAAAATCTCGATCGTCGAGGGGAAATAGAGACGCATGCCCAGCCAGAGGTCTTCCACATCGATCCCAAGAAAGGTCTCCGCGGCTTAAAACGCATCCTCGAGATGGACCGCGAGCCGCGGGTCATCGAAGGGGTGGATATCGCCCATCTGAGCGGAAGGGATACCGTCGCATCCTTGGTCCAATTCATCGATGGTTTGCCTTTCAAGCCAGGCTACCGCCGCTATCGCATCCAAGGGGTCGAAGGAGTCGATGACTTTCGCAGCATCTATGAAGTGATCTCGCGGCGTTTCCGCCATTTAGAAGAGGAGCAAACCTCTTTTCCAGACCTGCTGATGATCGATGGAGGCAAAGGTCAATTGAATGCCGCCATCGCCGCTTTCCGCGATCAGGGGATTACACCGCCCACCATGGTTTCCCTGGCCAAAAAGGAGGAAGAAATCTTTCGGCCTGGGCAGTCCGAGCCGATTCGCCTCAGCCGTCATGCCTTTGCCCTGCGACTGTTGCAGTATGTTCGCGACGAAGCCCATCGCTTCGCCCAGCATTACCACCATCTGCTTCGGCGGAAATCGAGTTTGGATGACGAGTTGCGTTAGCCGAGTCGGCTTGCCGCCTGCCGCCTGAAACCGCCTCGTTCGCCCCCTCCTGACCGGGAAAGCCGGGTTCAGAGCTGATCGGAAACCGTGAGCGAACCCCTGGCCGAAAGCAGACCGACCGGAAGCGTTCGTTCGTTTCAATGCTTGAAATGCCGACGTCCGGTGAAGACCATGGGGATACGATAGTGATCACAAGCGGCGATGACCTCTTCATCCTTCCGCGAGCCGCCCGGTTGGATAATAGCCACTACCCCGGCCTTGCTGGCCAATTCGATACTGTCGGGGAACGGGAAGAAGGCGTCGGAAGCCAGGATACTTCCAGCCGCCCTCTCGCCAGCTTTCTGGATGGCGATCTCGACCGAATCGATCCGACTCATCTGGCCGGCCCCGACCCCCGCCAAGGCCGAGTCGTGGGCGAGGACGATGGCGTTGCTCTTGACGTGCCGGACCATCTCCCAGCCGAAGGCCAGGTCTTCCCAGAGCGAGTCAGCGACGGGGGCCTGGGTCACGGTTTTCCATTGGAGTTGGGAGGCTGGCAGGCTGTCGGCTTCTTGGACCAAGACGCCCCCGTTGAGGAAGCGATACTCGAGCGACCGCGTCACCGGTTCGAGTTTCCCCACCTGCATCAAGCGGACGTTATCGCGCCATTTAGGCCGGGTCGTCAACATCTCCAGAGCGGCCGTTTCGTAATCTGGCGCCACGATGGCCTCGACGAACAAGCCCGGTTCGCATAGCAATTCGGCGGTGTCGACATCCACAGTGGTATTGAAGCCGACCACGCCTCCGAAGGCACTGACCGGATCGCCGGCGAAAGCTTTGCGGCAGGCAAACGACAATTTGTGGGCCCAGGCCGCACCGCATGGATTGTTATGCTTGATGATTACCGCCGCTGGTCTTAGGAAGCTGCGAGCGATCGACAAGGCGCTATCGAGGTCGAGGTAGTTGTTGTAGGACAGTTCCTTGCCGTGAAGCTGTCGAGCGGTCAGCAACGAAGCCGACTGGTTGTGCGACAGGCGGTAGAGGGCGGCCCGCTGATGCGGGTTCTCGCCGTAGCGAAGCGACGACTTGTGGATCAAATGGAGGTTCGTCTCTTGCGGGAACAGACCTTGCCCGGCATCGGCAGCAAAAAAATCGGCGATAACGCTATCGTAGGCCGCGGTCGCCACGAAGCATTCGGCCGCCAGTCGTCGACGCAAGGCGGTGGAGGTTCCCCCGTAGGTTTCGATCTCATCGACGATACTCGAATACTGTTCCGGGCGAGTTGCGACGGTGACAAAGGCATGATTCTTGGCTGCTGCTCGGATCAGGCTGGGGCCGCCGATATCGATTTGCTCGATCGCTTCTTCACGGGTGACCCCCGCGCGAGCCACCGTTTCCTGAAACGGATAAAGGTTGACCACTACCAGATCGAAATCAAGGATCCCGTGATCGACCATGGCCTGGCGATCGTCGCCCCGATCTCGGCGACCGAGGATCCCACCGAAAACCTTCGGATGCAGCGTCTTCAATCGCCCACCCATCATTTCCGGAAAGCCGGTGTAGGTGGCTACCTCCTGGACATCGATCCCGCTGGCTTGAAGATGAGCGCGAGTCCCGCCAGTGCTAAAAATTTCAACCCCTCGAGCACGGAGGGCTGACGCAAAATCGATCAGTCCCAGCTTGTCGCTGACACTGATGAGAGCACGCTTGATAGGGATATGGTCTGACATCGATGTCCTTTGATGAGTACGGTGACTTCCTCGAACTCCGACACATCGGCGCGGCAGCTTTCACTCCCTTCCGCTGAATCTGGTTCGTGTGGCGATTTTACCATTTTCCCCGATTCCTAGAATGCCGCGTAGGCTCGATCGCCGGGACTGGCCGTCGGGTGGGAGCCATCAGGGGAAAATCGGGGCCGCCCACTACCTCCTGGGCCGCAGGAAAGCGAACGAGGGACGGCGGAAATAAGCGGGTTGCGAGTCGGGCGGTAGCCTTGGGGGGCGACCGCAACGGCCGATCGCGCTCTCGGGGCTAATCATCGCGAAGCAGTCCCCCGCCGCGATTCGCCGACAGTGCTCAATACTAGGGGCTCAGGCGAGCAGTTTCGCCCCCAGCCTTTCCCGAACAGCAGCCACCACCGCCCCCACGACTTCATCAGCCTGATCGCTAGTCAAGGTGCGCTCGCGGCTTTGGATGGTCAAGCTGAGAAGGATGCGTTTCATACCGGGGCCATCTTTTTGCGGGTCGCGGTAGGTTTCGCGGTAGCGGACCTCCTGTAGCAACGGACCAGCCGATCCCTGAATGGCCTCCATCAATGGCTGCCAACGGACCGACTCCTGCATGATCAGGTTGAGGTCGCGTTGGATCGCGGGGAAAGGGACGATGGGGACCAAACGCGGAATGAGTTCGATCATCCCCAGCAGTCGGTCGAGATCGATTTCGCCAACACATAAATCGGCGTCGATTTTCTGGCTTAGCCGCCAAGACCGGCTGAGCTGACCATACCAGGCCAAGCGATGGCCTTGGACCTCCAGCCACACGCCACTCCCTTCCGCCAAGTAAGGTGCAGAGAAATCCCGCAGCCTCCGGCTGATCGCAGCCAGATGAGTCAGACCTGCGACGCGGCTGAGCATCTCTTCGACCATGCCAGCCATCTCCTGGAGTCCCATCGGGGCAACCCAGCCCAAGGTGGACTGTTCGCGCGGAAGTTGCCCTGTTTCGGGGTGGGGCAAGTAAATCGTCGCCGTCTCGAAGAGCGAGGCTTCCCGCTGTTGTAAGCTTTGATTGAACTGGTAGGCTTGCAGCAAGCTGGGGACGAGGCAGCGGCGGAGAAAGGTCGTCCCTTCCAGCAAAGGAGTCTGCGTTTGCAAAGCGGGTTGGTCGCACCACGGGGACATTGAATCGTTGGCTGACTTGTGGATGAGGCTGGGGGTCAGGGCTTCATCCAAGCCGGCCGCCGTGGTGACGCTCCGCACTCGTTCCAGCAAGACATCCTTGGGACGTTTGGCTGAGACCGCGATCGGGACCTGGCTATCTTCGGGAATCTGTTCATATCCGTAGATCCGGGCGATCTCTTCGATCAAGTCGATTTCCCGCGTCAGGTCGCCTCGGAAGCTGGGGGAAGCCACCGTCACGGAGTGTTCCTCGGCGTTGGCGTTCGCTGACGACTCGCCAAGGATCCGGCAACCCAGGCTGCCGAGGATCGCCACCGCTTTTTCCCAAGGGACGTCGATCCCCAAGACTTTCCGCAAACGAGAACGCCGCAGGTGGATGGTCTCGGCCGATACCGATAGTTCGCCGGCCACTAGCATCTCGGACAGGGATCGGCCCCCGGCCAGTTGGTGGATCCATTGGCAACAGCGATCGAGCGCCCAATTCAAACCGCCTGGATCAACCCGCCGTTCGAAGCGATAGGAGGCCGGCGAATGCAGTCGCAGTTTGCGGGCCGCGCGGCGAATCGCCAGCGGGGTGAAGAGAGCCGCTTCGAGCAGGAGGTCGGTGGTGGAGGTGGTGACTTCCGAATCGACGCCGCCCATCACGCCGCCCAAAGCGATCGCTCGCCTGGCATCGGCGATCACCACCATGCCCGGATCGAGTTCGTAGGTGCGATGATCGATCGCCATGAATTTCTCGCCGGGGAGGCCACGGCGAACCACCACGCGATCACCTTCGAGTTTCGCCAGATCGAAAGCATGCAGCGGTTGCCCGCACTCGAACATCACGTAGTTCGTCACGTCGACTACGTTGTTGATCGAGGCCAGGCCGATCGCTGCCAACCTTCGCTTGAGCCAAGCGGGACTCGGCCCCACCTTGACTCCGCGGAGGATCCTCGCCTGATAACGCGGGCAGCCTTCAAGAAACAAATTTTCAATGAGCCAACGCGCATCGCCTGACGGTTCGTCAGCGAGCGCCGGAAGGATCGGTTGCGGGATACGCAGCGGTTGGTTGAGCAGCACACTGGCTTCTCGGGCAATTCCAATATGCCCCAAACAATCGCCGCGGTTGCTGGTAACTTCCAGATCGATGACCGGGTCGCCCGCAAAATCGGTAGTGGCTTCATGGTTGAGCCCCGACATCGCGAACCTGTTCGCCAGTTCCGCAGGAGATACTGTCAGCTCGACGTAGTCACTCAGCCATTCCCACGAAACCAGCATCTTAAAATTGCCTTAAGAAGCGAACGTCATTGCGAAACAGGTCGCGGATATCGGTGATCCCGTAACGACGCATGCAGAGCCGCTCGACTCCCAAGCCAAAAGCGAAGCCTGAATATTGCTCGGGATCATAGCCTACGGCTTGCAGCACGTTCGGATCGACCATCCCAGCTCCGCCGAATTCAACCCATTGGTCTTGCCAATGGTAGTCGACCTCAACACTCGGTTCGGTAAAGGGAAAGAATGACGGGCGGAACCGGATATGGACATCCCCGCCGAGATAATTCGTAGCAAACATCCGGAGGATCGACTTGAGCTGCGCCATGGTCACGTCGCGGTCGACCCACAACCCCTCCATCTGATGGAACATCGGAAAATGGGTCGCATCGGCCGCGTCCGGGCGATACACCCGACCCAGCGAAATGATGCGGAGGGGCGGAGGCTGCTGCTCCATGACCCGAATTTGCACGGTGCTGGTTTGACTGCGCAACAGCATGGCTTCCGGGGCCGAGGGATCGCTGGCCCCCTTACCGGCCACAGCCAAGTAGAAGTTATCCAGCGGATCGCGGGCAGGATGATCTTCAGGGATGTTGAGGGCCATGAAGTTGTGCCAGGTATCTTCGATCTCCGGCCCCTCGGTGGCGGTGAACCCCAACCTTCCCATGATTTCCTTGAGATGCTCCATCGTCTGCGTGATCGGATGGAGATGGCCCAGCGACGGGCGACGCCCCGGCAGGGTGGGGTCGACGGATGGGCCGACTGGCCCGCTGCTAGCCGTCGCGCCTCCCAGACGCTCTTGAGCTCCTTCCAACGCTGCCTGTAAACGCTCACGCACTTCGTTGAACCGCTTGCCGGCCTCCGGCCGTGCGGCTGCTTCGATCGAGCCCATCCATTTCTGGATGGCTTTGAGCTGACCGCTCTTCGCGCCGACGTAGCGGACACGTAGTTCCTCCAGCCCCGCCGCATCAGCCACGGCGGCGAGAGCCGCTTCGGCTTCCGTCGCCAGCTGATCGAGAGCACTGATGAAATCGGTGAGCGACATGAGGCTTGACTGGCAGGCTATGTGCCGAGGGCCTTCTTGACGGTGTTGACCACGACTTCGAAGCCAGCCGGATCATGGACCGCCATTTCCGCCAACTGCTTGCGGTCGAGCAGGATTTGAGCGGCCTCCAAGCCGGCGATGAATTGGCTATAACGCAAGCCGTGCATCCGCACCGCCGCATTCACTCGGATGATCCACAGGCGACGGAATTCCCGCCGCTTGACCCGGCGGTCACGGTAGGCGAAACGACCGGCCCGGACCAGGTTCTCCTTCATGGTCCGGTAAAGTCGACGACGTCCGCCGACATACCCCTCTGCTCTTTGGAAAAGACGACGTTTCGCCTGTCGGCGAGCTGAACCTTTACGTGTACGCATGCAAAGCAACCTTTCGTTGCAAGGAGTGAGTCTTTCAGGTCACCGCCGCAAAGAATCGCAAAGTTCCATCCGGCTTCGAAATACCGAACGGCGAGGATTCGATGGGAGCTGGGCGAGGCTCTGCAGCACGGCGGCGGGAAGGATGTTCCCGACGCGGCTGCCGAGGCGGTCGTTGTTACCCAAAGACAAGGACTGGGAGGCCCATCGGCTCGGTCGACGCCGATCGCGGGATCGGCGAGACCGAAGCGTCATATCATCAAAATCTTCTCAATCAATGGCTAGCTTCAAGCCGGCCATCATCACATCAATAGCTGTTGCCCCGCAAGGAGTCCTGGATGGCCCGCTCGAACTGCGGCGCCAGCACCTTGGTGCCGCGCAGCTGGCGGATCTTCTTGGGCGGCTTGCTGATGGCGAGGTGGCTGGTACCTGCCTTGCGGTGCTTCGCCTTGCCGTTGGCGGTCAACCGAAAACGCTTCTTGGTCGACTTATGGGTCTTTAACTTATAGCCTGGCACGATGGTACTGCTTTGGGAACAAAGGTTCGAGAAGGGAAAGCCCAAAAGTTTAGCTACCTTCGGGGACTCCTCCAAGGCCGATTTGCCTCCGATGTCCCGTCTCCTGGTCAACTTTTTTTCCAAGCCCCGGGCGGCCGGCGGCTTGCCTGGTCCCGCCGCGGTGCATAGGATCTCGTCGGATGCTCATTATCGCCGTCCGGGGGGGCGCCCGGCGACGGTATTCTTTGCAGGACGCAGGTCAACGGCCGCCGCCCGGCGGCGG
>JBILTQ010000645.1:0-3453 GCA_044371435.1 Pirellulaceae bacterium
GAAGGAGGTCCTCGTGGAACGTTCTTTGGTGGGGAAACCTGCTCAAGATGTCCGCAAATGGGTCGCCGGATACATCAAGCTCCGCAAACTTGAGCCACTGACTGTTGATCAGTTGCTTGAGGAAGCATCACGCGAGCAAGGCACACACGCTGGGGTCACCAAGACCAAAATACGTCGTGCCGCCACTCGCTTGATCGCGCGCGGCCGATCCGGCTAGCCCAAGCGGCGATGGGAACTGGCTCCCCCAAAGCAATTCCCATCCACCTGAATCAGATTCGGAGCCCGCCGAGGCTTGGCGTCAGAACTCGGTATTTTTCTTTCCGCACGGCGGGTTGTTCCATACGATCGGAATTGCAGATGGCCACAAGACATGAACATCGATTGCGACGAAGGTTCGGCGAAGAACTGCCCGCCAAGATTGGGAATGTTCAAGTATCGAGGGCTATCCACGGACATGCCCGAGGTTGTTCCTTTTCTTTTCCTCATGGCTTGGAAACCAGCAATTCAACCGTCCGAAAAAACCGCCGATCTTGGAAGAATCATCGCAAGACTCAAACCCGAGGGTGATTCAGTGGCGTGCAAAGTTATCCGTTTTCTTGACCGGGTAGCAATTGATCAATCCAGTCTCGCAAGCTGATACTTTTCTTACGAACCCACACGATGCCTGAGTACTGCAACATTTCCACCAAGTCCGTACTTGGATGCCTTACGATCCGATGGGTTGCCCCATCGTCGACACAAATGGAATCTTTGGAATTGCGGCCTCGACGTCACCACGACCGATACTTGACTCTCGCTGCATGACGGCAGCCTGATAAAGAACATTCATCAGTTCCCTGATATTTCCTTGCTAATGGTGCTCCTTGAGCTTCCGCATTGCTGGGGCCGTCAGAGCTTTTTCGCGATAGCCGGGTTCAGTTCGAGCGAATTCGCGGTTAATCCGACCAAGGATGTCCTTCGCAAGCAACTCAATTTCCGTTCGCCGCTCTCGAAGCGGCGGCAAATCGATAGTTACCGTTGCCAACCGGTAATAGAGATCGTCACGAAATGCTCGCTTCGAGACGCATTCAAGTAGTTTCTGATTTGTGGCTGCGACAAGTCTTACGTCGAGCTTCCGCTCCTCCTTTCCGCCAATGCGCCGGACCCATCTAGTGCAAGGAGAATCACCAGACCTAGGCTGCAATGCACGCAACAGCTTTGCTTGGCTCTTGGTACCTCTTCGAGGGACAACTCCTCGGGGATCCCTTCGAGGATCCCGCATAGTCGAGCCTGGTTGATTGTCGGCTTCATTGAAGCAGTAAGGACAAACGATCCGGATCTTGATCATCCCCATTACCCATGGATTCAACCTCAGTCCGTCGATTTTTATCACTCAGAAAAAGTTTCTAAAAATCCCTGATATCCCCTCTTAGCCAAAGGGGAATCGGCAGTGCAGGGTGCCAGGGACAACATCGCTCCCAGGCCGTGACCGACGCGGCAGATAGACCGCTGGATCATGTTCATGCACCCTCTTAACAAAGGGAATTCTATCATGAAGAAGCGTTCTTTCCCCTTGGTCCAGTCATGGGGCTCCCTCGCTCTGGTTCATTCCAATCTCGAACGGGTCGACGTCGCCAAGGACAACGTCGTCGTTGAAATCACCGCTGCAACGATTTGCGAAGCCGACCGACGCTTCGTCTCGGGCTCCAAACGGGTCGAAGGCAACTCTCCCTGCACCACCTTGGGCCACGAAGCCGTCGGAAAAATCATCGCCGTCGGCAGCAATGTCAAGCACCTAAAAATGGGACAAATGGTCGTCATCATGCCCCACCAAGTCCCAGAAACCGAGCGAAAGAAGATTGCCTTCTCAAAAGGGGAAATTTTCAAACTGCACACCCATCACTGCGGTATGCACTGCGATGGAACAATCGCAAACCATATCGAATGGCCCGCCGAATGGGTTCGCCCCATTCCCAAAACAGCCATGCGCAATGCGATGAAAGCCAGCCTCGTGCACGGATTGCACTGGACACTGCCCCTGGCAGAAATCGAGCACTTGGCTTGCGTGATGACCTCATTGACACAATTCGAAGTCGCGGATCGCGTTTGGGCTGGTAATGCGAACGTGAACCGCCTCAAGTCGGGTAAAGCTCGGGTGCTGATGATCGGTGCCGGATGGATGGGGTTCCTTTACATGATGCATCTTCATGCCAAATACCCCAAGGCGACCGTGGCGATCAAAGATCCAGACGAACAACGCTTGCGCATGTTCGGGGATCTTTCCGAATCGGTACTCGGGCATCGGCCCGAGATCGCCTACTCTTTGGATCCGAGTGCTGAGCGATCCTTTGACGTAGTCATCATGGCGACGGCCGCGCGTGCGGCTGCGATGGACCTGTTTCGATACCTCAAACCCGGAGGGCACGTGGTTCTGTTTTCCGGAATCCATAACGGGGCGATCGATCTCGTCTTTGATCCGGCCAAGCTCTCCGATTTGGAGCGAGTTCACCGCGATGGCATCCACGCCATGGTGTACCGAACTCCGGACGCGGATCGGCATGACATGGTGGTCGCCTCGGGCACATCCGGATACACCGTACGTGCCTTCGAAGATGCCACCCGTAGGATCGGCGACTATGCGGCCGGAATCGGGACTGGGATTACAGGCGTTGTGCTCGGTATGGAGTCCAAGGAGATGATCGCGGTACGACGCAGCGCAACGCCACTGGTGAGTGCCGATGGTCAGCCGATCCTCAAGACCCTTTTCGAGCCAAATTGGCCAGGCCGTCAGAATCACCTTAAGATCGGTATTCATCCGAATCCGACCAACGAGATTCGATCCAGCTACGAGGAGTTTATCGGTCAAGGAGCGCGATCATGAAACCACTCTTTGAAAAACTAGTCGTATTCGATCTCGACGGAACCTTGGTCGATTCCCTCCCTGTATTGAGCTTCGGCATCAATCGAATGCGTCACACTCGGGGATTGCCAAACCTCCCCTCAAAGGACATCGCCAAGATGTCCGGAAGGCCGATGCACGATTTCCTCAGACGGGTCGTATCGGTCGGGGGAAACCCGTCGGTGTCCTCTGCGAACGACACCGACGCGGGTATCGAAGCAGAGTACGGGGGATATTATCGCCAGGCGTGTGCCGAGGGACTCATGCAGGCCTATCCTCATACCGATGCGATGCTGCATGAGATCGCCAAAGCAGGGGTTGCGATGGCCATCTGCACCAACAAAAGCCAGGCCCTTGCGTTGGCAACGGTCGATGCAGTTGGGTGGAATGGATTCTTCGGCCAAGGAAACGTGATCGGATGCGATACATTCCCGCTGGTCAAACCCGATCCAATGCCGATACGATGGCTGATGAAACTCTACGGGGTTACACCCTCAGCGACTTGGATGGTCGGAGACAGCCAAGTCGACATCGAATTGGCTCGACGATCGGGTGTCCAAGGGGTTGCGATTTCT
>JBILTQ010000183.1:0-10498 GCA_044371435.1 Pirellulaceae bacterium
AATCCGACCGATGGTCTAGTGCTGATCGTGGATGAAGCACAAACGCTTTCGATCAAACTGCTCGAGGAATTGCGGATGATCACCAATCTGGCGCGGGATGGTGTACCGCGAGTCAGGTTAATCCTGGCCGGGACCATGCGGCTGGAAGAGTTGCTGAGCCATCAACAGCTGGAGTCGCTCAATCAGCGTATCGTTTCGCGGTGCTATCTGACGCCGCTGACATCCGATGAGACGGTCAACTATGTCCGCTACAAAATCGAACGTTGCGGGGCTAATATCCAGGCGGTGATGACCGAAGAGGCGATGAGGATGATTCACCGGGCTACCGATGGCGTGCCGCGGTTGATCGATCAACTCGCCGATCAGGCTTTGCGGCTGGCGGCCGATAACCGGCAAAAACCTTGCTCGGTAGCCACCATCGAAGCTGCCTGGGCGAGCCTGCAGCAAATCCCGCTGCCGTGGAGCGATCCCGGGACCCCACTCCCGACCGCTGCTTCAACTATCGAATTCGGGGCCTTGGAGGACGATGCCGAGAGCGAGTTCGCGGCAGGCGATCCGCTCCAAGCCCCTGTCCTCGAGGGACTGTACAGCAGCCATCGTCATCCTACCGAGACTTTGCAACAGCCAGCTGATCGACCGAACCTGAAGCACGACGAGAACACCGGTCTATCCCTTGAGACCATCGACCGTTCGCTCTGGTCTCCGATCCCATCGGCCGGGATGGGCTTGAGTACCCTTACCCTCGGGCCTTCTTCGAACCCGGCGGTGCCAGCCGGCAGCGAGACCTCTTCCGACGATCACCGGCCAGCGGATCCCTGGGAGAGCTTTGTCCAACAGGCGCCGATGTTCGGACGTCCACCAGGTTTAAGAAATTTCTTCGACGACGAATTCGAGCCTTTCGCGGCTAGCCAACAACAGCCTTCCTGGATGGCGGAAACGGTCGATTTTCCAGGAGGCACATCGTTCGCCGAAGCCTCGGAGGCGATGCCCAGCCCTGAACCACGAGGTGATGCGTTGCCTTCGTCGCGCGTTTCCGAGCCAAGCGCCCCGCCGATTCCCGCCGATCCCTTTGGCGATGGCTTTACCGAAGAGCAGCCGGTCGCGTCCATCGTCTCCGAACTTGCCGAGACGTACTATCCGTATTACCGCGATGCTGAATTGCCGCGATCCTCGGACGAGCAAGCCTCGCGGCGGTTGCCTGTAGAGAGCATGGAAGATCCCCAACTGCGACCGTATGAACAACTCCTGGATCACCTGTCTTCGGCGAACCTGCAAGCGATGACCTTTGATCCCAGCGAGGCTTTGAACGCCGACAGGCCAAACTGGGCAGCGGCAGATGCGGAGGAGCGACTGCCTGACTTTGAGGGGGGCCTCTCGCGACAGACTCGCAGCACGATCCTTTCCTTTGCGAACCTCCCCGAGGCCTCGTCAGCCGCGATCAGCGATGACCGCGACCTTCTGATTATCGAAGAGGATTTGCCGCTACAACCGAATGATTACGATAGCGAGAAGCCGGTGGCGGCGGTCGTTCACCCCTACAAGCAACTATTCAGCAAATTACGCGGTTAACAGGATAGCGACTTCATGGCGTTTTGCTTGGTGACCGGCGGGGCGGGCTTTATCGGCTCGCATATCGCTCGTGGCTTGCTCGAAGCTGGCCACCGCGTGCGGATCCTGGATAATCTTTCGACCGGCCATCGCCGCAACCTGGTTGAGATGGCCGCAGATGTCGAACTGATCCAAGGGGATATCTGCGACGATACGGTAGTGCAAGCGGCGCTTCGCGGGATCGATCGGGTCTTTCACCAGGCGGCCTTGGCTTCGGTTCCCTTGAGCCTCGAACACCCGCTGGAAACCCACCGGGCGTGTGTTACCGGCACCCTCAACATGCTGCGGTTCGCGGCTGCCCAAGGGGTGGAACGCTTTATCTACGCGGCCAGCAGCAGCGCTTATGGCGATATGCCGACCTCGGCCAAGCGCGAGACGGACCTGCCGATGCCCCTTTCCCCGTACGCCGCCGCTAAGTTAGCCGGCGAACTCTACTGTCAGGCCTACTACCATAGCTTTGGTTTGGAGACGGTCGGCTTGCGTTATTTCAATGTCTTCGGACCCCGCCAGGATCCGAACAGTCCGTACTCGGCGGTGATTCCTCTCTTCGTCACGAAAATCCTCTCTCGTTCCCGACCGGTGATCTTCGGCGATGGACAGCAGTCGCGAGACTTCACCTTTGTCGCCAACGTTGTCCAAGGCAACCTACTGGCGGCCCAGACCCCCGGTATCGGTGGACGGATCTTCAACATGGCGGATGGACGGCAAACCAGCCTCCTCCAATTATTGCAGTTGCTCTCGAACCTACTCGGGGAGACCATCGAGCCGGACTTCCAGCCAGCCCGCGTCGGCGACGTTCGCGAAAGTTTGGCAGATATCTCCCTCGCCCGACGGTTGCTCGGCTACGACCCCCAGGTCTCGCTGGAGGCTGGCCTCAGGGCTACCATCGATTATTACTCCCACTTGGCTCGGGGGGCCGGCCGGTAAGCCGGCCTTGCCATCGCGAGCGGAGCCGAGGAAATCCGCGTAAAGTGGAGCGTTTACCCGGCCCGGGTTGGCTCCGATGGCAAACCGAAACGCTGCCGTCACGAGCCGCGCATTCGTCCAGGCAAGACTACGGTTGGCCACCGAGGATAGTCGGCGGCCGGTAGGCTACTTATGGCGGCTTCCGGTCCCATCGCCGGGCTCGCTGCAACGAATTTGTGGTTTGGAATGCGGGCATATGCGTCTCTAGATCGGCCAAGCCAGACTCCAGCCAGCGTTCCAAACTTTCCAACCCGGGCTTGGTCTGCACTTGTTGAGCAAGCCGCTCCCAGCTGGCTGCGGCTGGAGACGATGGATTATCTGGGGAATAGGATTCGTTGGTGTTGGATTCGGATGGCATGGCAGTGGACCCTTCAAGGGATTGCACGACGCAACTATCATTCCACAGGACGCATGTTTTCTGAGCGAGGTTCGGTTGTTAGGTCTGAATATAACCACGGCGACAGGAATCGCGAGGAGCTGGTACTGCGGCTGGCCTAGCCTGGCTTTTGTCTTTGCCCTAGGGTGGCTGTTAGCGCCGGCGTGGTGGTCGGGAGAGATTCCGGCCTTCCGCGATACCATGCATTTCTTCTACCCGCTGTGGTCGTTCGTGGAGCACAATCCAGCAGCCGAGCGTTGGTTACCGACTTGGAATCCATGGGATGGGTTCGGTAGTTCGGTCGTCGCTGAGCCGACATCGATGGTCTTTTATCCGCTGCGCGTCGTCCTGCTATGCCCTTTCGGCAGTCTCGAACAGCGTTTAGGGATTTTTCTGGCGGTCCATTTCGCCATCGCCTACGCGGGTTGGTTATGGTGTGCGCGGTGTTGGCGATGGAGTCCGCTCACCGCGCAATGGGTTGCTTGGGGGTACACGCTGAGTGGGCCCGTATTTTTTACCCTGTACAATCCCCCCTTCCTTGTGGGGGCGGCCTGGTTACCCTGGGCTTTTGGTGGTTGCCTGAAATTGTGTCTTTTTCCCAAGGCCTCGTGGACTGCTTGCCGCGAAGCGGCGTTGCTGACTGGCTCGGCGCTAGCGATGATGGTTCTGGGTGGCGATGCCCAAGCAGCATATCATCTCGTCTTCATCGGTGGTCTGCTGCTGGTGATGCTTGGCCTGATACGGTGGTGGCAGCAGCCGGCAGGCGGGCGGGTTTTTTATCAGACAGGACGGCTGGTAGCCGTTTGGGGGCTGATGGGCTTTGGGGTGGCCGGAGTCACGGCTGTTCAGATCATTCCGACTTGCTACTGGCTAAGATTGTCGACGCGCGGTAGTCCTCCATTAGCCTCTGCGCTCGATAGCCAGGAGGGCGCGACGGTGAAGCAGGGTGGAGCTGCATCCGAGGAGCGGAGAAGCTTTCACCTTCATGGCTGGGAGGCCTTGACGCTGATAGCTCCCAATTTCTTCGGTAGCATGGTACCCGAGCATACACGCTGGATCCAGCGTATCGCTCCCAACGATCGCATGTGGATTCCTTCATTGCACTTCGGGACGGCGCTGGCGGGGCTGATGTGCGCGGGATGGTTCACGATCGGGCATTGTCTATTTTTTCGGGGACGCTGGACGCGGCAGCACCAACTGCTCTGGATTGCGAGCGCGGTGGCGCTGCTAGCCTGGCTGAGCGGGCTGGAACATGGTTTATTCTCTCTCTGGAGCGACTGCCTCCCGTTCTATTGCTTCTTTCGTTATCCCGCCAAGTGGTCGACCTTCTTGGTCTGGGGCATGTGCTTGGCCGCTGGAACTCAGCTGGAAATGCTGCTGGCGCCGAAGCCGTCACCGACCGGGCCTGACGCGGAAAAGACCGGGTTGCTCGAGCCTCGCTGTTGGCGGGGCCTCGTTCTGTTCCATCAGGGAGTGGTTATCCTGGGCCTCTGCCTCCTGGCCTTCTATGCGGGTTTGTATGGGAGTCCAGCCTTTCGGGGATGGATCTATGCAGTGTTTGCCATGACTCCGTGGGATCCTTGGTGCGGCTTCTTGGACATGCCGAGAACCATTGCCAACCTTGGCCGCTGCGGTTGGGGGATGCTGTGGGTGGGCGGGGTGGGAACCATCGGTTTTCGCAAGGCGCTATCGGGCACCCATCGCTCGTTTGCACTCGCGATCCTCGCCGCCTGCAGCATGCTGGAACTTTTCCTGGCAGCCAGGGCTCAGACCGGCTGGGTGGCTCCTCACCGGCTGCAACAGGCGGTGCATCAAGCGGTGATCGATGGGGACAGGCTGGCCAAACAACAAGAAAATTCCGAGCCGCTCACGCTCGCTCAATCCGAGGAATCGGCGACTATCCAACGCTGGACGATCGGGGATCGACAAACCTGGATCGCCTTGCCGGTAAACAAGCCGAGCGAGTTTCCTCCCAAGGCTTCGCCCCCCATGCACCAGGCCTCCGGTCTGCTGGGAAAGTTTCATTTACTCTTTCCCGAGGCTTCTCGAGCCTCAGGCGGTCCCGCAGGCTTAAGAAGCTTTCGTGCTGATTTCAGCCTGCAACCGCGGCTCATGACTTCCCTCGAACAGGCCAGGGAGACCGGCTACTGGCGGCATCGCCTCGAGTTCCTCGAGCCTTCGACGGCGAAGATCGAGTCACCGGCAAGTTCCCGGTCTGACATGCGAGCCAGCCAGCCCACAGCCAAACAGGTGGATGATGGGCTTCACATCGAACAGTTACGAATGGAGGGACCTCATCTTCAATTCTACCTCCGCACGACACGCAGGCTTCGTTTGACCTTGCCGATTCTCGATGACGATGGCTGGAGGATCGTTTCGCAGCGAGCCGGATTGCACAAGTTATCCCTTGCCGGTGAGCTCTTGGTTTTAGCCATCGAGCCGGGGGAGTATCGCCTGTCACTGCGGTATTGGCCCCCCGGTTTGAGCATGGGCCTGATAGTCTCGTCGATGGCACTGGTAGGTGGATGGTGGCTTGTTGGCGGAACTAGACGGGCTGGCTAAAGCCCTGACCACTTGAGAAGAAGCCAACGGCTGGCGGGCGAGGGACGGGGGTGTGTTCACGGCGCATTTCCCAAAGTCAAGCTGGGAGGTTTGGCTAAAAAATCGCCGTTGTCTTGGGTGGGCTCAGTAACTATTTTCCGCCGATATGAAATGCGGGAGGAAAACGTTACGAAATACGGTTCGCGCCTGGGGGGGCTGCCTCGGCTTGGCGGTGCTCTGGCTGGTGGGAGCTGGTTGTGGGACGACCAAGTCCTACACGGCGACCGAACAGTTACTCATGTCCGACGCGGTGGATTCGACGATCTCCAAGATCGACTTCCGACCATTGGCCGGACGGAAACTCTATCTCGATCCGACCTATATCGCGACTTCCGGAAAGCCGACCCCTGGCGTTCCGATGCAACAGAGCAGTCTGGTGAATGCGGATTATGTGATCAGTGGCTTACGGCAACAGATGCTGGCGGCAGGGTGCCAACTCGTCGAAAATAAAACCGATGCGGATTTGATCGTCGAAGCGCGATGTGGGGCTCTCGGAACAGACGGTCACAGCGTGATCTACGGTATCCCGGCCAGCAACGGTTTGACCGGCGTCGGCTCGATCCTCACGGGCACCCCGACCATTCCGGCCATTCCAGAAATCTCGTTTGCCAAGCGCGAGTTGAAGTCTGCAGCCAGCAAAATCGCGGTGTTTGCCTACACCCGCGAGACCCGCGAGCCGGTGTGGCAAAGCGGTATCGCTCAAGCCGGGAGTAGCGCCCGCGATACATGGTTTATGGGGATTGGACCTTGGCAGTATGGAACGATCTACAGCGGTACGCGTTTTGCCGGTAAGAAAATCAAAGGTACCGAGCCAATCGAGGTCAATACCCAGATCGTCGACAATCAAATCAACGGGGTCGATCATCGCGACGGTTTCATTTTCGTCGATATGCAACATGGTGCCACCTCCTCGGCATTCACGCAATCCGCTCCCCCGCCGCCCACCAGTGCCCAGCCCGCGCCGACATCGGCTTCGGTCCCCTCTACCGCCCAGATACCCAATGCCACCCCCGTCCTGCGATAGCGTGGAGGATCGACAGGCTATCGAAAACACAACCGATGATCGCTAGGGGGCCGAGGCTGCGATGCAGTACAGGTATTCCTGGCGAAGCTCGTCGCGGTTGGCGGCTACCCTCAAGAAAAGTTGCTGGCCGGCAACGGCTGGGCTGGCGAAGGCTTCGTCGCCGAGTTGATTCTCTGCGATCAATTCAAATCGTTCCGGGGTGGCGCGGAAGACATAGAAGGTTCCTAGTTCGTTGGCCCAATAGATCCGATCTTCGATCAGCACCGGGGAGGCGCTTACCGGGCCTCGCAATCGCTCTTGCCACATCTCCCGGCCATCGACCCCTCGCCAGCAGAACAAGATACCCTTGTCAGTCAAGGCATAAAGATAACCGCGATGGGTGACCATCGACTGTTCGTAACACTTCTGATTGTTCCGCCATAGCACCTGGCCAGTCCCATCCGCCTTGACGGCCAGCGTCTCAGCTTTGGGATAACCGCCGCTGGCAAAGACAAGATCCCCATCCCAGACCAAAGTCCCACAGGTTGCATTGGTCGTCCCCGGCACCTCCCATAGCATTTTTCCGGTAGCTGGATCATAGGCCGATACCCGGTTGGCTCCACTGATTAGCAACTGATCCTTCCCGGCAAGCCTCGCCACGACCGGCGATGAGAAACTGACATTGACGGGCCTGGGGGTTTTCCACCGAAGTTCGCCCGACTGGCGGTCCACCGCCATCAGGAAGCTCTCGCCATCGTACTCGCCGATGACAATCACGCTCGGGCCGTAGACGATCGGCGAAGGGGCATAGCCATACTCGTACTTTTGCGGGTGGAAACGCATCAAATCTTTCTGCAGTAGAATCATGCCGTCCAACCCGAGGAAACTCAGCTGGATACGCTCATGATGAAAAAAGGTGACGAAGAGCTTTTCGCCGTCGCTGGCCAGGGTCGGGCTCGCTTCCGTGTTCTTCGGGTGGTTGTTCGCTGGAAAGCCGCCTTCGCTGACCACGGTCTCCCAGACCATGGCCCCGGTCTGCCGATCGAAGGCCATTACCTTCTGGAGCTGGCGGCTTTCATCAGCCGTCGTCAGATAAACACGCTCCCCGACCACAATCGGCGAAGAATGCCCGCGACCTGGCACCGGGATTTTCCACCGAACATTCCCCTTCTCCCCAAAGGTAAGGGGGGGATTCGCAGCCAGCGCATGGCCATCTCGCGAGGGGCCACGCCACCACGGCCAATCACCTTCGGCCGACAGTCGAGGAAAAGCATTGAGGACCGATTCCTGAGCGGCCGCAGGAGGATCGCACCAAGCACAGAGCGGAAAGAGGAGCATGGCCAAAACACTGCGAAGACGGACGGGGGGAGTAGGCATGAGCGGCGGCTTTCCAGGAGGACGATGAGCAATGCTTACTTGCGCGCATCCAGAATCATTAACTCGACCTTGCGGAAATCGACGGGATGACTTTCCGATTGCAACGCGATGTAGCCTTGTTCGATGAGTAAACCAGGCTGCTCGGCGGCTAAGAGCTTGGCATGCGGGTCGCGTTCGTCGTATTGCGGATCCGAATAGGCCATGACCAGCTGGCCATTAACGAAATGCTTCCACGATCCCGAGCCGTGAACCTCGACCTCGGCCGTTACCCATTGGTCGCCGTGAAAGGTTTCCGACGACGATTGGGTGCAGTGCGGCAGGAATAACTTCCCCGCCAGGAGAACATTCGTCCCGGGGGTACAGAGGTTGGCGGTTGTTCTTTTGTCGATACCGTTGCCACCGAGCAACTGGACTTCGATCGAAGTAGGGAAGTCCTGGTCTTTCGTCATTCGTCGCGGATCCTCGCTGTGGAGCATCATACCGCTATTGCGATAGGCCCAAGCCGGTCCACCGGCACACTGCTCGCCAACAAATCGATACTCGACCCGCAGACGGTAATGCGAGTAAGGCGTTTGATAAAACAAGTGGCCGAACCTCTCCCCAAACTCGGGATACTTGTCGGCAGCGTACCGCACCTGAAGCAGTCCATCTTGGACGCGAAAGGTATCTCCGTAGTTGTCGCCTAGATCGTGATAGCGAATCTTAGGTGTCCAGCCCTCGAGGTTTTGGCCGTTGAACAACGCGATCCAAGCGGCCGTCGAGGTACTTTCTTGTTGGGCAACGCCTAACGAGATACCCCCGAACAGGAGAAAACCAGCCAGTAGGATGCCGACGATCCGATCTAGTAACATCGAGAGATAACCTTTCTGGATATAGCATTCATTCCCTGCGGCTCAAGCGAGTCAGCAACAGTGAAGGGCCACCCGCAGCCGAAAAACCAGTTCGGCTCGCGGCGTGCGGGCCATGGGCCGGCGGTCTTCAGCCCGAAACTCGATTTTAGGCAGTTTGACCGCTAGCCGATAGGATGTTTGCCTCGATCGTCCAGCACGGGAACGGCAGGTGTTCCCCAGAAAGGAAGCGGCTGTCGAGCAAAGGGAGGTGACCAAAGCCGAAGCGGCGAAGCGCCTAGGGCACCGTTACCAGCGACCGGTGGATGGTGAGTCAAACCGAAGGCAAACGGAGATGGGCCAAGCCACCGGCAGCTTCAAACAAGAGCAAGGCTTCCTTGGTGGCGCGAACGTCGTGCACTCGGAGTACCTGGACGCCGCGACTGGCAAGAGCCAAGCTAACCCCGATTGTCCCCAAGGTTCGATCCGCCGATTTATCGCCGAGGATTTTAGCGATGAAGCCTTTCCGCGAATGCCCAACCAGCAAGGGACAACCCAGGCGATGGAAGCTGTCAACACTTTGCAACAAGTCGAGATTATGGGCATGGGTCTTGCCAAAGCCGATGCCCGGATCGAGGCAGATGCGATCCCGAGCAATCCCCGCCGCTACCAACGCCTGCAGGCGTTGATCGAGATAGCAGCCGACTTCAGCGATGACATCCTGATAGCGAGGATCGTCCTGCATGGTCTGCGGTGTGCCCTGCATGTGCATCACGCAGATGCCTGCCTGCGTACGACGGGCGACATCCAGCATCCCGGGATCATAACTCAGGCCGCTGACATCGTTGATGATCTCGCCACCCAGCGCGAGGCAGGCTTCGGCAACCTCGGCCTTCATGGTGTCGATCGACAGCGGCACTCGCAACCGACTGACCAGTGCCTCTACGACCGGGAGTACACGACGCCGCTCTTCGTCCGCAGCGACAGACTCCGAATAAGGCCGAGTGCTCTCGCCCCCGATGTCGATGATGTCGGCACCCTCATCCTCCAGACGCAATGCCTGTTCGACTGCCGAACCCGAAGCGTAGAACTTGCCGCCATCCGAGAAACTGTCGGGAGTGACGTTGACGATCCCCATCAGCTTAGGGCGATGATCGAACGTCAAGGTTTGAGTCCGCAACACCCAACGGAGTGCACGAGGGAAAGCCGTCATCACTACCACCGCCTCATCCGCCAATTACCGACGATAACCGCAGTTAGATTTCGCCGATTCAGCTGGCGCTGGTTTAGCTCACGACTGCAGGGCGGCTTCGAGTTTGGCCCGCGGCGGCAATCCGACGAAACGCTCGGCTACTTGCCCGTTCTTGAATAGCAACAAGGTCGGAATATTCATGATGTCGTACCGCTGAGCCGTCTCCGGATTATCGTCGACGTTGACCTTACCAATTTTGACCTTGCCGCTGTACTGGACAGCCAATTCATCGATCAACGGAGCGATCTGTCGACAAGGTCCACACCACGGAGCCCAGAAATCGACCAGCACCGGTTGCGAAGACTGCAAAACATCATTGTCAAATCCAGCGTCGGTAAATTCAGCAGCGTGGCCCATGGTTTTTCCTGAATCTAAGAGGTTCGATGATTGCGATAGGTATTGGATCGAGTTGGAGGCGCGACCTAGTCGGGCAGTCGAAGTTTCATGTCCCTTCGACGACCGCGGTCTTTTTTCCGACGCGAGGATTG